>JAITGU010000189.1 GCA_031280375.1 Candidatus Methanovirga procula
ATTTTTTTTTTTTTTTTTTTCTTCTGTAGCAATATATTGAAGAAGTGTTACGGATAGAATTTAAAGGAATATAACATAGTTAAATAAGAATCTAAGGAATAATATAGATTGGACACTTCTATAGTATAAGTGTCCAAGCTTAGATTTTTAAATGCTTATAATCTCTTTATTTCACTATTAGAGGTTTATAAGCCATTTTCACCCTATTTTTAAAATCTCTTAAAAGTCTTGTTTTTATTTTGGACACTTGCACAGGGATTATTTAAAGTGTCCATCATTTTAAAATCCTTCAAAATCGATTCTGACAAAATAGGATGCTATGCTTTTTGTTCGTCTAATACCTTCCAATATTTCCCATAATGTTTAATAAAAGGATATATTTTCACTCTTTTATCTGTTTCGTCTCTTATTGGTATTGGTTTGTATGTATCTATGTGTTCTCCGTTGGTTTGATCTCTATAACCATCTTCTAACTCGAATTCTTCTCTTATTGCATGTAATATTCTGGTCTTAATCCTTTGTTCTTTTTTCTCTGACAATTCTATACCTTTATATTTAGCCAATCTAACAATTGTATCCATCACTTCAGTGGTTGTTAAACCTTCATCTCGTTCTATTTTAGGATCAAATGCTAATAATTCTCTTACTAAGTAATTATATGGTTTACTATGCATTTCCAATGATATTAATGTTTCATCCAGTCCTTTATCCAATATAAAACTTTTTTGGTTTTGTACATGTTCTTTATATCTTTGTAGACTGTCATGTACGAATCCTTGTATTTCTTCTTTGGGGAATCCTTCATTATATGATTTATTTTCGTGTTCTGTGCCTCTGAAAGTGTATGGAAATTCTATTATTATTAACCTTTCCAAAAAGGCATCATCTATTACTTTGAACTCTGGTACTCCATTACCCACAAGTATTAACTTTGGTACTTCTTCTCTTGGGTGTGAAATTATATCTTTCCCTTTTTTTTCAATAGGTATGTCATCATAACCACTTATTTGTTTGTATAAACCAATATCTTTGATTGGTTTTTTATCTGTGTCGTTGCTAATGTTTAATATTTTATTTATTAGGTCGCTGGTTCCGAATTGATTATAGTTTAATCTTGAGAAGGGTGTATTACTAATATTTTCATTGCCGAATATGTCTTTTATTAGTTTTATGAATGTGCTTTTACCTCCTCCACGCAATCCTGTTATTATAATGATTTTATTTTCAATATTCCCACTTGTGAAAAAGTATCCTATGATTTCCAGAATACCTTGTATATAGGCTTCTGTTTTTTCTTCTCTTTCTTTTTTTCTTTCTTCTTCTGTTCCCTGTTTTAAACTGGTTTTTAAATATTCTTTTATTGTGGGGTAGGGATGTTGTTTATAATCCAGGTCTATTGTTGTTAATGTGAATATTGATTCCTCTGGAGTATATACTTCATGTTCAAGGATATCGTAAATATGATTGTTGAATTTAACTTTATTATACACAGGTTTGAGGTTTGGAGATATGAATGATATTACATTTTCTATGTCCTTATCACTTATTTTAATTTTATATTCTTCCATCATATGCCTTATTTTATCTATATGAATTGGATTATATCCTTTGACTTCTGGATCTTCTTGGAATGTTTCATGTATTTTATATTGTCTTTTAATCCCATGTATATCCTGTAAAAAATCTGATATAGTTACATGATGTCTTCCAACATTCTTTCTTTTATTATATTCATCTATTATCTTAGTAAAATCCGTTGTTATAATATGATCATAGAATTTCCTGTGTTCCTTTTTTAATTCTTCAAGGGATAATACTTTATTTTCTTCATTATCATTAGGATTTGCTATAGTTTCAAGTAATTCTTCATAACATTCTTTTATATCTTCATCTATTAGATTATTGTATTCGTCGTTATGTTTTTCAAGTAAATGGTCATGAAACATTTTATATAAATAATTTTCATCGATTATTCTTTTAGTTAGTTCGTCTTTGGGTTTAGATAATGAATTTTCATTATTGACTTCTATTTTTAAGTCAGTTATTTTATCTTCTTGTTTAATGAGGAAGTTGTAGTATTTTTCTTCGTCATATCTTAATATAATGTCTAAGTAATCTAATTGTTTAGGTTGAGTTATTAATGGTTCATTGCTATTTAATCCTTTTAATTCATTCATATTATCTTAACTCCTAAGAGGACAAAAGAATGATAAATATTAAAGAAGAATATTATAAGGAGTTTAGTAAAGGATAAAGGATTAACAAGGATTTTTATAATCATTTAGGAAAAGATACACACAAAACGCAAAAATAGTATTATTATAAAAACTTTTATAATCAAAACATTTATATACTAATTATGAAAAATAATAGTATTGTATAAAAATTATATGTTCGGTTTTTTTATACTCGTCTGTTGGTGTCTTTTTTTGATATTGGATTATATTTGCTTGTGTAACCCTTTTATCAATAGGCACTCAATATTCTCTTATATTTATCATATCCTCTTTTTTTTATAAATTATACTTAACATTTTATTCTCTAAAATGTTCTATTTTTACCCTTTGCTTTTCTTATTATATATAATTACCTATTTAGGTTTTAAAGGGTGCTTAGTATTCATTAATATACATATCATCCTACATTATTTTAAGAATCTTCTTTTTTTAAAGCACTCATCTGAAATATTTTCTGTTGCATGGTATTTCTTACAAAATAATCTTTATTTTTTTATTTAAGTCTTAGATTTATTTTAATTCTTTTTTGGCTTCTGTTACACAACTATATATGAAGTCGCTGCTTAAATAATTGAGGACTGGGTCTTCACATCGATTTATGTTTAATTAATAATAGGTTTTATCTTCCTCAAACACATATATTTTAATGTGTTTTTTGGCACATTCCATCAATCTTTCAAGATCACACATCTCTTCTTTACTATACTTTAACATTCACATCACCTTTCAGTACTTTTATTATTATTTCATAAAAGTGTTTTTATAATTAATATATGATTTTTTTTACTAAAAATTGTTTAATAAAAAAAAAAAAATAGAAAAAATCTTATTTATTAAATAAAAGAAATAAGAAGAATTGAAAAAATTTGATTGGTGAGTGGATATAAAATGCAAAAAGATATTATGAATAACTTGTCTTTAGGAATTGCCAGTTTTAGTAGTTTAATTGAACAAGGTAAGATCTATGTTGATAAAACAAAGTTTATAAAAAAGATGATGGATCAAGGCAGGAAATATTATTTTCTTTCTCGCCCAAGAAGATTCGGAAAAACACTACTATTATCAACCTTAGAAAATTTCTTTAATGGGGAGAAAGAACTATTTAAGGATACTTATATCTATGATAATTGGGATGATTGGATTGAATATCCAGTGATAAGGATTTCTATGAAGCAAGTTTCTAATGAGAATTCTAAGGTGCTGAAAGAGGATCTTTCAGTGCTAATTGAAAATATTGCTAATAAAAATTAAATTAAATTAAATGAAAATGGATCTTATACATTTAAATTTGGGGAATTAATTGAAAAATTATCAGAGGAAAAAAATGAGGTTGTTGTTTTAATTGATGAGCATGATGCTCCTATTCTTAAAAACTTAAATGATCTGAAAGTAGTTAATAAGAATCGTGAAATATTGCAAGAGTTCTATAATGTTTTAAAAGAAAGTGAAGATTATCTTAAGTTTGTTTTCATCACAGGACTTAGTAAATTCACAAAAGTCTCTGTTTTCTCAACATTTAACAACTTAATCGAACTCACATTAGATGAAGATTATTCGACAATTTGTGGAATAACTCATGAAGAATTGAAAAAGTATTATATTAATCATATAAGAGTCTTAGCTGATAAGAATGATTATGTTTTTGATGAGGCTTTGGAAAGGATTGATTATTTTTATGATGGTTATAGTTGGGATGGAATTAATAATGTTTTTAATCCAAGTTCTACTTTAATGGCTTTGGCTCAAAGTGAATTTCAGAGTTTTTGGTTTTCAACAGGCACACTAGGATTCATAGCAGAAATATTCAAAAAAAGAAAAATAACCCAAGACTACTTCAAACCAGTTGTATTGAAGGCAACAGAGTTGGATGCAATAAACCCTGATAAGATCAACGAGACAACACTACTTTTTCAGGCAGGTTATTTAACTGTTAAGGAAAAGATTTTTAATGATGATATTTTTGAGTATTCACTTAGAATTCCTAATTTTGAAGTGGAACAGGCCTTTAAAGACAATTTACTTAATTTATACATTGAAAAGTTTGAGAATAAATTTAGAAATTCTCAAAGGATTATCTGGGATGAATTAATTAGTGGTGACTGTAAAAGACTATCTGAACATTTAAGGGCTTTTATTGCAGGTATTCCTTATTATAATAGGGTTAATATGGGTAATGATGAGAAGTGGAAGATTTATTCTATGATTTTCACAATTTGGGCTGAAGAGGCAGGTTTTTATTTAACTGTGGAGAGAGCCATTGAAGATGGTAGAATCGATTTCATCATTGAAAGTATTAATCAAGATCAAACAATTATTGTTGAGATGAAATACACTGCAGACCAATCCAAAACCTTAGATAGTTTAATTAATGAAGGTTTTAAACAGATCAATGAGAAAAAGTATTGGTGGGCTTATACTGGTGAGATCAAGTTGATGGCTTTAGCATTGAAAGATATTAAAATAGATGAAGGTTTTATAACAGATGTTAAGTGTCAAATAAAAGATGTATTAAAAGAGAAAAAATAATAAAAATTATGTTCTCATTCTTTTCTCTTTTATTTTATTCAATTAGTTCTATTATTTTTGGTTTTATAGTTTCTATTGTTTCTTCTGCTTTATTTTTACCCTTATTCTTTATCCGATCAATTAATCCGAATGAACTAATATCTTTCAGTCTCTCATATAATGTGGTTATTAAATGTATGTGCAAATCATTCTTTTTCTGTAAGTCTTGAAGATCTTCATTTAATTTAATTATAGTTTCATTATTAGTATTTGTTAATGTTTTTAGTTGAATATTTTTACTGTAGTAATCATTAATCTTATTGGTGCTTATTTCATTTGTTTCTTTAAGATCTATTATTTCACTATTTAAATTATCAATTGTGTTGTTTAATTGGTTTATAGTTTTTTTATATTGTTTAGTTTCCAGTTGTAAGTTATTATAATTATCTTGGAGAATGTTATATTTCGTTGTTATGTTGTTATGTTGATCTTGCAGACTTTGATATTCATCAGGATTGTTTATTATAACTGTAAGGTCTTGTTCATGATTTTTTATATTATCATGATTTATATTATCATGTTTATTCATCATGTTCAAATCTGTTATATCTTTATTATTAATATAAAGATTATAGCCAACCCCTCCACCTTTCTTAATTGCAGTCATTTCTTTTTTTATCATGTAAAAAACCATGTAGAAATATTATGTATTCTGTTGATTTCATTTTGATGTAATATTTCCATCTGTAATACAATGTTTAAGTATTAGTTGATTTCATTTTGATACAATTTTGAAATCAAATACTATTTTCATGACTTCATTTTGATTTCATGACTAAAATTAATTAATTGTGTGGGTTTTTTCACTAAATTTTATTTGAAACCTCAGATTTTGAAAAATTAAGTGTTTCATTATTTTGATTATTCTCTTCAATATTATGATAGTATTGCTTGTACTATTTGTTAAATTTTACACACACATTTAATAACCACATTTATATGACAGACTAAAAGGATATTAATTCATTATTACTAGTCAGCACCCTAAAAAGCCTTTTCTCTGGGAACAAAGAATTATTTGAAGGTCTTTATATTTATGATCATTGGAATTGGGATAAATCACACCCAGTAATACATTTAGATTTATCAAAGTCATTTAATGAAAATCATGAAAAATTCATCACCTCTTTAAATTTCCATATAGACCGCATAGCTAAGAATTTTTCTATTACTCTTCTTGCTAAATATCCAAATGATAAACTAACAGAATTAATAGAAGAAATCCACAAAAAACATGGAAAAGTTGTGGTTTTGGTTGATGAGTATGATGCTCCAATATTAGACAACATAAACAATCCAGAATTAGCCGATGCTAATCGAAGAACACTTCAAAGCTTTTATTTAGGACTAAAAAACTCGGACGAATACATAGACTTCATCTTCATAACAGGAATCAGCAAATTCATACACACATCAATCTTCTCCAAACTAAACAACCCCTCAGACATTACATTACTAAGTGATTATTCTACTATTTGTGGCATAACCCAGACTGAACTAATAGAAAATTTTCAAAACTATCTGCATACTTTT
This sequence comes from Candidatus Methanovirga procula, assembly GCA_031280375.1. GTDB lineage: Archaea > Methanobacteriota > Methanobacteria > Methanobacteriales > Methanobacteriaceae > Methanovirga > Methanovirga procula. Next base: position 6,336 of record JAITGU010000189.1, read on the forward strand.
GCTGAGAAAAACAAAATAAAATATAATGAAGTAATAAATGAATTTAATCATTGGCATGATGGTTATAGTTTTGATGGGAAAAAAAAGGTTTTCAATCCATTCTCCACTTTATCAGCCCTAAAAAATGGAAAATTTTCCCAGTATTGGTTTTCCACAGGAACACCACATTTCCTATTGGATATATTAAAGAAAAGAAGGAGGATGAGTATTGATTTTGAGAATATGGTTTTAAGTGAAGGTGATTTGAATGAAATTGATCCTGTGAAGATAAAGGATGTTCCTTTACTTTTTCAAGGAGGATACCTAACAATTAATAAAACATTTCTTTTTTATTCAATTAATTCTTATTATTTTTTGGTTTTTATAGTTTCTATTGTTTCATCTGCTTTATTCTTACTCTTATTCTTTATTCGATCAACCAATCCGGATTTTCCAAATCTTCTTGGTCGAGACAAGAAAACGATTTTTTCATTATGTATTAAATCATGGATTTCTTTTGTTTTGTCCACATATGAGTAGTTATTTTCTCTTAAGAACTGGAATGTTTGTGTACCCACACAAATTCTCTTAAAATCATCAGTTTTTGAAAGTTTTTCAGTGTTATTTTCAGTCATGTTAATTAGTCTCCTCCTATAGTGTTTTTTTTGTATGGGATGTTGTAATAATTTTTATTCATGAAAAAATAATCCCAAAAATAAAACATAGAAATAAAATATTCTGTTGGAAAAATAGTGGAAAAGTATGAAAAATTATACTCTTTTATTTGTCCTCCATTAAGAAACAAATCTTGAAAATACTAAGTTTTCAAAAATTATTCGATGCATTATTTTGATTATTCCCTTCAATATTTCAAATAGTATTACCTACACTATTGTTATTTTAATTATTTCTTTTATGATATTTAACCCACTTCTTTTTGTTGATATTATGTGTTTGTGTTTTGATATACATGTACCAACTCAAATCTGGGAATTCCGAAATAAAGCCCTGAGAACCCTTTTTTAGTAAGATTTTACAGTTGAAATAATCAAGTTACACTTGTGCAGTGGTTATTTCAACTGTAAAAAAAAATGAGAAAAAAGACAAAAATATATTAAAACAAATTAAGAATAAATAATAAATAATACAAGAAACAAACCCTTTTTCATTAAATAAATACTACTAAATTTAATCAAACATTTTTCTTTTTAAATGTCTCTTCATTCCAATCCTTAAAATAATATCCCATTTTATTTATGTTCATGGTTTTTAAAACTTAAAATATTTAAACATCAATTGTAATTTGATCATAGTTTAAATAAGGAGTTTTGCTATTTTTATATATTTTTTTAAGTTGAATTAATCCATTTTTAACTAAGTTCTTTATTTTAGGTTGAACTACACTAATATCTTTACCAGATAATCTTGCTAATTCCCGAATAGATTTAGGATTATCTCTTTTTATAGTATTAAGTAATTGTAATTCTATTTCACCTAAAATTAACTCATCAGTAACTAAACTTGTCGTTCTTTTTATTTTTTCATTAGGATTTTTTAAATAATGTTTCCAGTTTTCTAAATCAACATATAAAATCATATTTACAGGATTTCTTTTAAGAGTATTTTCAGCTTCCTCAATAGATTTATATTGATTTTCCATTTCTTTAATAAATTCTAGGCCATTTTGCTCTTTAACTAAACTGATCATCATATTATTTCGACTCCTTATTTTACTTCATTTCAATTCACTGATTAATTTTTTAATAATTAGCTTTTTATTCTGAAAAATATGATTATAAACAATGAAATGAATATCATCTTGATTAAAATCCTTAATTTCTATTTTATTATTATGATTCATAGGATCAGGATGAATATGAACATATCCATGATGATAATTATCAATTAGAATAGCATCAGGCATGATAACAATAGACCAGCCTGTATCAGTCTCTACTTTATAAATAATCTTATTATTAATGAAAATTTTATCCTGATTTCTTTTAATCATATAATATACCATATCACACCCAATATATATAACTTTGTTGTTTTTAAAACATCGACAAATTTAAGATTAATCCTTAGTGAATGATTAATGAAAATAAAGGAAATACAATACCATTATTTTATATAATAGCATTCTTTGGAAGAGAGGTTAATAATCTCATCCATCACATCAATAACAATGATTATATATAACACAAACAATTAATATTAACAAAAAGTGGTGGGTTAAATATCATAAAAGAATAGTTAAAATAACAACAATACAAGCGATACTACCCAAGAATATTGAAGCGAACAATCAAAATAATAAAAATTCAAAAAGTCATGTTTTTAAAAAAAGTAGTAAAAAGAAGACTAAATAAAAAATTTTTCTAAAGTCCATAAAATCTATGCTAAAAACAGTGCATTTATACAAATTTTCATGAATACTATTAATAAGGACAATGTGTGATTTATATAAATAGTGCAAGATTCATGAAATTATGAAAATTTTTATTGCAATGGAATGCGTGGGTTTTATGTTCTTTGTTTTTTTCATGAAATCAAAGTATACTATTTATAATCTTTTTACTTTACATTTTACATCAGTTATAATCCCATTTTTAATAGGTCTGTCTTTAAATGATAACGCAACTAAATCTATATTTTTATTCACTTATTACAGTTTTTATAAGCATCAAATGCAGAATACAAACCAAATATTAGCTCAATTATTGTAATATAAGTTAGATAATTATTTTCCAATAGGTCAACACTCCAAATTGATAGAAATACTATTGCAAAAATTATTGCTTTAACCAATTATCTATTATATGCCTGTCCTATACCAGGAAAGAAAAAAGATATAACTCCTAATTTAATATTAGTTTTCATGATTTAATTCCTCCTAAAATTTAATTAATTTCTTCTATAAACAAAGAACCCAATTATCAATATCAATATTAACAAAATTATAGGTGTGGATGTACTTCTTAAATTAACACCATCAAATAGACTATTGGATTTGGGAGTATTAGAATTGTCAGGCACATTCACTATTACAACATCCCCAGGACTTGGTGGAGAATTATCTGAACTTATATTAGCAACATTAATTAAACTACCAGTATCCATGATTTGAGTTTCAATAGATAAAAATACACTATCCCCAGAACTAAGGTTTCCAATAGTCCATTGCCCAGTCTCTGGATTATATCTTGTATCATTCGAACTTATGAATTTCAAGCCAGATAGGATATTATCTGTAACAACAACATTTATACCATTAATTGAACCAGTATTAGTTGCTTTTAATGTGAATTTAACATGGTTATTAAGTTGATCATTGACTATATGGCTTGTTGTTCCAGTAGAATTTGTAGCTAACTTTTCAACATTAACTTGAGCATGTTCAGGCTCAGTTATACCTAATTTTACATCTTCACCATCGGAAAAAGCTTCAACAGAATAAAACTTTCCATTAGATCCTGTAGAACTTTCTCCTAATAAAGTAGTCAACACATTTACAGTAACATACTTAATAAAAAAATTCTGAGTATGTGATGGAATATTAGAAAAATCAAAGTTTATAGGCACCTCATAGGTGATAGGATTTCTAATATCTGTATTACTTACTTCTTTTAAAGTTTCATTATCAGTTTCATTTTTAAATATCATGTAGATTTCAAAGTAAGGTAATAATGAAGGCGTATCATAGATAGTATTGTTATTAAGCTTAAAATAGTATTTTAAGAATGCGGTTTTTAAAAAGTGATCATAATTTTTGCTTACATTAACTATTGTACTAATTTCTGGAGCAGATAATTCAATAACATACCAGTCACTTATATCAACCAAACTTTGGTTTTTATACTGATTTGTAATGTTGTTAAAACCCCACCAGTTATGGGTTGCATTACTTTTTTGTGCTGATAGTGAAATGTTTCCTCCAAGACCATTTTCATATATTCTATTATAATTAACCATATTATTAATTCCTGAATTAACAATAAAACCATTATTTATATTTTTTAATATTTGAGAGCTATTAACACTATTATTATCTCCATCAAAAATAACACCATCATTTTTATTACTTAAAACACTTAAATTAGTGAGACCATTATTAATTCCATTAATTTTAACTCCATTTAAATTATTAATTAAGGATACATTTCTGAGCATTGAATTATTTCCATTAATATTCACACCTGAAGCATTATTATTAGTGAAAATTGAGTTTGTTAAAAGTAAGGTTTCTTGATTGAATATTGCATAAATTGTTCCAGCTGAATCATTATTATTAGTGAAATTACAACAAGTTATATTATTTTTATGTGCTCCAGGGGTAACATCTGCAGAAGTGAAAATATAAACAGCTGAACCATTTTTACCTGCAGTATTATTATTAAAGGCACAATCTTCAATATTTAGAACATTTTCCGCACAAATCCCCCCTCCGTCTTTTGTAGCACTATTATCAGTAAATTTACATCTTCTTATTGTTAGTAAATTATTTATGTTTTCATTATATTCATGACAATTTATAGCTCCACCACCTTTGATTCCAGTGCTCACAGATGCTTGTTCTTTATTATTTGTAAAATTACAGTCTTCAATCAAAGTAAATTGTCCATAAACTCCATCTATTGCACCACCATGATCAGTTGCAACATTGTTTTTAAATAAACAGTTTTTAATTATTGTATCATTGACACCATCGTTATAAATAGCACCGCCTAGGGATCCAGTGTTATTATCAAAAATACAATCTCTAAGAAGACTTGAACTGCCATTTATATGCATTCCACCTCCACCACTTACACTTGAGGCGTGATTATTTTTAAAAATGCAATGAGAACATTCTATTGCTTCATTAGTGAAAATAGCCCCACCCAAGACATTTACTGTTTTAGCATTTTGGAAGGTTATATTCTCAATTTTTAAAACAGCACCATTCATACTTTTTAAAAATTGACCATCATTTTCTCCATCAATAATAGCGGAAGTAGTGGAATCTTGAAAATTCTCACCAGTTAGAGTTAAACTGTGATTTATTATAATATTCTTATTATCATTACCAGAATAGGTTCCATCATTTAAAATTATGGTATCATTTTCTTTGGAAGAGTTAACAGCTTTTTTTATTGTTTTATAAGGACTACTTTCACTACCATCACCATTATCATTGCCATTTAGATCAACATAAATAAGACTTCTTACAGCACCGAAAACATTACTATTCTTTAAATCATCGAGAAATTCATTATCAAAGGCTGTATTACTATTTTTGTTAGAATTAGTGTCATGTGTGTTGTTAGTCTCATTTAGAGTTGCAATGCAGTGATTGCTTCCAATTAATATGAGAATCATTATGAGAAGATATAATCCTAAGTGTTTATATTTTTGCAACATTTATTTATTCTCTCTTTTATAAAATTATTAATATCCATACTAAATTTTGGATTTAAAGTCAAGATCAAAAAGTATTTTAATCCTTGAAGCAGTATATACAGGTTTTTTTTTATTTTTCAAATGGATTCTACTATAATTTAAACAATCTACTTATTGGATTAATGTTACTCATACTTAACTGTTTTTTTTGTTTTTCATCATATATAAATACATATTATTTTCAAAATGATTTAATATAATAACCTAGTGATACAAAAAATAATAATGAAAAAGAATTAATACTCAAGAGGGTTTCTGTTAACCCTATCAAAAAGTAAGCATCTATCTGGAGGGAGCTTAACTACACAAATTTTCTTACAACTAAAATTCACTCAAATCTCCTATTATATATTTACCAACATCCACCTACATCTTCCCCCTAATTTTCATATTCAAAAATCTTTAATTATTTTCTTCTCATGCTTTAATTTTAATTCTAAACTCTCCTCTTCCAAATAGGCATGATTATTATCTTTATGCATTGTATTTAATTTCTCTTGGATATTAACTATCTTCTGATACCCATTTAAGACATTATTAATCATCACACTACTCTTATTATTAGCATCCGAGTTAGAAGAAGTACTATCACTTCTTGCTGTCCATTTAATATTATCCAAAATTTCTAAACACTCAACACAATTATCACGTATTCTATCACTCATAGCAGTCAAATAAAACTCATTCATAATCATTCTTTTCCTTGAACAATAAATATCATAATTATTAGCTCGGACACTCCAATTATACTTAGAAGACAACTTCCTAAGATAACCATAAGAATCCTTCCCCTCATGGGCTTCTAATGTTCTTCTAAAATCCTCCACAAATACTTTTCTATTATCATTACCTGTTCCACTGTTATTTTTTGGGTATTCTGGAAACTCTTTTGGAATAGCAAAACTATAATCCTTGTTATTTAACATTATACTGTATTCTTTCATGGTTCTTCCTAATCCTAAAGCTAAAAAACCCAGAAAATAACTATAATCCTTCAATGACTCACCATTCAACTTAGTATACGGAACCAAATCATTATTAGGATCAATTAACTCATTATTTTCGTCTAATTCCACTGAACTGTTTTCTAATTCATTATTTCCATTACTCATCTTTTTCACCAATTATTAACATTCTCATTTTTAATCTTTTTTTTGTTCCTTTTTGTACCCTACCATATAATGTAAAATTTAAACCATCTCACTAAAACATTAAATAAACACTCCCATTATCTTATTTTAAAATATTTGGAAATAAATCTTCTTTTCTTATTTATTATAAAATATATTTTTTTTATATTGAGAGTGTTAGATTATGATTTTGTTAGAACTTTGATACTTGTTTATTTATTGGTTTTCCGTCTATTTAAACCTTTTTATCCTGTTTTTTTGTGATGGTTTTTACATGTTTTCCATTATTATAATTTTTATTGGTTGAAGATTTTTCATCATTTTTATCAATAATTCTATTATTCCCATATACTCTTTTTTTAGTGTTTAGTGAATGAAAGTAAATTTGGACACTTGTTGGAGTACTTATGAGGTTTTATACTCTTTTTCAATCCATTACATCTGTTTAAAAAATATGAGTCCTTAATTTAAATATTCCTTCATTTACCCATTATGATTTATACTAATCTTCATTAATAAAAACACTTCTCTTCATAAAATGGACACTTGAATCACAACTATATAAAAGTATATTAATCAAATAAACTGATATCAATAAGTTGTCTTCTAAACTCTATGGATTTTCTTCCAAGAAGTGTCCAAATCATAAATAACATTTATTTCATATAAAAGAAGACCATAACAAAGAGTAAAATCGCCCGTAACACTTGATGAATTTGTTACTATTATATATTTTTTTTTTTTTTTTTTTCTTCTGTAGCAATATATTGAAGAAGTGTTACGGATAGAATTTAAAGGAATATAACATAGTTAAATAAGAATCTAAGGAATAATATAGATTGGACACTTC
>JAITGU010000034.1 GCA_031280375.1 Candidatus Methanovirga procula
GTCATTTGAAGAAGTTATATAAGACTATTGAAAGTATTGAAGTTTATTTAGATCTTCAAAGAGTTAAATGGGATCAAAATCATGGAAAAATTATTTCACCCACTGAATTTTTTACATAGTCAAGAGATTTATAATAAAATTTTATTTCTTATTTTAGTTTGTTTGAAAGTTAATTTTTTTAAATTGAATAAAATTATTAAATAATTTTAAAAATCATAGTTTAAGATAAAATTTTTTACAATTTTAATACTTTTTACTTAAAAATTTTGGTTTTTAAGTTAGAAAATTTTAATTTGCTTGAATTTTTTTAATAATTAATTTGTCTAACTTGAAAAATAATTTTTTATTAAATTTTTAAAAAAGGTTTAATACATCTCTAAATCAAAATTTGAATAATTTAAAGAAACAATTTTTAATAAAGATTTTTAAATGAATGTCATATAATTTTGAAAAAACGCAATATTTAAAGTTTATTTAAAAAGTTCGTATGTTTTGTATCCTTTATCTACATCTAAAATAGCTACTCTTTCAGCACAGGCAATACACGGATCAGATGTAGCATAAGTTGCAACAGCATCTGAGACAGTTGCTACATCTTTTAACATATACTTGGCACAGGAATCAATATTCATAATACTTGGTGTTCTAACTGATATATGCTTTATTAAGTTTCCATTGGTTTCAATCATATATAAAACTTCACCTCGTGGTGCTTCATTTCTCCATTCGTCGTATCCTGAGCCAATTTCAACATCTGTTCTAATGTCTCCTTCTGGCATATTTTCAATAGCTTGCCTAATTAAATCAATGGATTGTGGTATTTCATCAAACCTGTTCATTGTTCTTGCGAAGTTATCTCCTTTTTTTCTCCAAATAGGCTTGAATTCAAAGTTATCGTGATATGTGTGATGGATTTCTCTTAAGTCGTGTTTTAAACCTGATGCTCGTCCTATAGGTCCAACTGCTCTTCCTTTTAAGGCTTCTTCTTTGGTCATTCTCCCTACTTTTTTTGATCTTAATCCTACAAGAGGACCGTTTTCAAATATTCCAACATATCTGTCGTGATTTTCTTCAACAGCTTCAAGTTTTTCAAGAATTTGTTTAAGATGGGTTCCTTTAGCATCCATTCTAACTCCACCAACCACATTCCAACCCATATTAACTCTATTTCCTGTTAAAAGTTCAATAGCATCCATTATATGTTCTCTTTGAGATAACATATACATAAATAATGTTTCATGTTCCATTGCTTTGAAATATGTTGAGTTAGCTAAATGGTGGCTTTGAAGTCTATCTAATTCAGCTGTAATAACTCTTAAAAACTGTGCTCTTAGTGGAGCTCTGACATTGGATATTTTTTCAATTGTTTCAGCAAATGTTTGTGTGTGTTCGTAAGAACAAATTCCGCATATTCTTTCAGCTAAATAGATACATTTTTGCCAGGGTTTACCTTCCATAATTTTTTCTATTCCTCTATGGACATAACCATAATCAATTTCAGCATTAAGAACTTTTTCACCTTTTGTTTTAAGTTTTAATCTCAATGGCTCTTTTAAACCTGGATGAATTGGACCAATAGGCAGTATCATTCTTTTTCCCTCCCTCGACTTGCAATTGCATTAGGAGCAACGGTTAAAATAGCTTCTAATATTTCACTTGGCCGTGGAGGGCAACCAGATATTTCTGCTGCAACAGGTATGAAATTAGAAACTGGTGCATGAACTGTTCCTCCTTCTTGATTAAAAACATCTCCAGATATTGGACAGTTTCCAACACAAGCCACAATCTTTGGTTCAGGGACTTTAGTGTATATTCTTTTTATATTATCCACCCATTGTTCTGTAACTGCACCAGTAACTAAAAGAACATCTGCTTCACGAGGATTATTATGAATGTATATTCCATATTGTTCTATATCGTATCTTGGAGAAAATAATGCGACTAATTCAACATCACATCCATTACATCCTCCACAATTAATAATACAAACATGAATTGAACTTTTTCTTACTATGTCTTTAAGAAATTGAAACATTTTTTCCTCTCATATTATTTATTTTCAATAATATTCTATCTCTTAGCTTTTCTATTTTTTAATAATATATTTAATTTAATATAATTATTAATTCAATGTATTAGTAACTATTTTTTTAGAAGTTCATAAACTTTTTCTTTACCAAATTTTAAAATTTCTTCGTATTTTTCTCCTTTAGCTATTTTAATCATTAACTTAGCTTTAAGGTTGTTATAATCCTTTTCATCAATTATTTTAAGAACATCTACTATCCAACATAGCTTTAAATCACAGTTTAATTTCTCCATTAAACATTTTGGTTTGGATGATTCATATGTAGCGTGTAATGCTTCTAAACTTGACATGTCTAACTTGTCAATTAATATTTCCTCAAATTCATCAACTGGAATAGCTAATTCCTCTGATAATGGGATAATAATATCTTTTTTCCACCGAAAACTATGAATAATTTCCATTTTCATTGTTTTTAATAAATTTTCGCTCATAATATCACTGTCCACAAGCTCATTAATATCACTATCCACAACATTTCCAAATCATAATCATTAGTTATTCATAATAAGAAATATTTCACTCCATAAATAGCTATTGATATTATTAAGCCTATAAGTGTTTCATATCTACCATATCCAGGTCTCATTCCTAATACAAAACCAATTAAGAATAATCCTATTGAAATACTAATGATTGGGTTAACAATTGAACTTAGAATATCTGAATCTATTAAGAGTATCCAAGCTAAAATCGCTATTATTAAGACTAAAATATCTGATTTATTATAGATAAACGGTTCATTGTGTTGTTTATAACTGAATAAGAGACCAAGGATAGATCCGATGATGAAAGTTAATAGATATATGAGATATATAATTTCATTCATTTATTTCACACCTACTTTTCCTTTGTTTCTTTTTTAATGAAAAATTTTAAAATATTTTAATAAATATAACTTATAAATAAATATTCCCATTTAAATAGCTTCATATAAATATATGAATGATATTATAATGGAAAACAGGGTCACAAAGAATACTATCTTTTCAAAGTTCTCAGTTATATGATTAAACTTAGAATAAACTTGTAATAGGATCAATATTAAAAAAATAATTCCTAAAATTAAAATAGGTAAAATTTGTATAGATTGCAATAGTGAAACCACTGTTCCAAGAACAAAGATTCCAATAGCTATAAATGATGTTAAAATTATAAGGTCTCTTTCTTTATTCATATAAATCCCATTCATTTTATTTAACTTAAATTAATCTTTTAAATAATATATTTCAAATTAATCTTTTAAATGTTATCTATTAAATATTAATTTTTTTAAATATTATGAATTAATTTACAATGATCATAAAATATAATTTTAATATCTTTATTAAAAAATAAACATTAATAATAATGAACCAACAATTCCCACTAATGCAATTGAAATTTGAGAAACAACAGAATGATTAGGATTTAATATGGGAGTTGTAGCATTAATTAAACCTGTTAAAAATGAAATAGCTAACATGCCCACAATATATAGTAAAATTGATAAATCTCCAAAAAATATGGTTAAAAATAACCATGAGAAAATATACCAAGATACTGACTCAGAAAACATAATGTATCCTCTTAAAAGACCGAAATGTTCTGTTTCATATCCAGAAATTACATCTTTTCCTTTTGTAATCCCAAAAGGCGAATATGGTGATTTAGAAAGTATTAAAATAAATAATACGATAGCTACTAATGGCAACTGCCATATTAAAGAACCATGGATATTTTGATAAGCGATAATATCACTAATGTTCATTGAACCTACTTGAAGATAAATAATAAATATTATGGCAAATAAGGGTAATTCAGACGATGCTGAGAAAACTGCTCTAACACAGCTCATTTTTCCATAGGGTGAACCAGACGAAGAACCAGCATTGTGTTCTACAATTTTATAAACTGCATAAACTGCAAACATTAATAGTAACGATCCTTTAGAGACAGGACCAATGATGACAGCAGTTATCCAAATAGCACATAGAATACATACTATCGATATGTAGAATGGCATTGAAGCCGTTTTTGGAAAGGTGGTTTCTTTAAAAAAGAACTTTAAAGAGTGTAAAAACTGTTGTATGATTGGTGGACCTGGTCTAAGTTGTACTCTCGCCATAACTTTTCTATGAAATCCTAATAAAATACTTCCAAAGAGAAAAGCTATTAAAACATTTATGATTATATCAAGCATTAAATTCATACTATCAGTTAAGAGTACATCAGATTGTTTTGAGTGAATCAGTATCCGATAAATGGTTCTTGTACTCTATCCTCCTCTTCGTCTTTTTTAGGTGTTGCCATTGTTGTTAAACCAAATGAAAGAATAAGTAATGGAATAAACAAAATAGCTACACTATAAACTATCCAAGCTGCAGGATTAAATATTAAACAGTATAATATGGTTAATGTTGATATTGTAAAAAGTATATATCCATATTTAACTAATTTTTTCATTTTAACCATTTATTATTGTTAATTATTTTAACTGTGTTTTTATTTATTATTAATAGTTAATATATTTTTTTATAAATTATTTGATTATAGATTAATTTATTATTTAAATTAGTTAGTTCTTCATATTCATCATATGTGGTGTTCTTTTTATTGGGTCTATGGAGTGTTTTACTATTGTTTGTGGGAATGTCTATATCATTATTCTCACTGTTTTATAGGTGGATGTTGTTCCTATGTGATTGTTAATAATAAAGTTAATGTTTTTCTTATAGTAAATTTTATCACCTCCACACTACTTTACATATTTTTTTATTATTCATGTTTGATAACATATTATTATTGTTTTTTTGTATGGGAGACTGTAAAAAAGTGGTGGAGTTTTTCATGAAAATTCATGTTTTATATAAACGAAAATTAAAAATTTTCTAAGTTAAAACAAGTTTTAACTAAAGAAAAACTCCGTTTTTCTAACTTATAAAATCAGAGATTTTATAATTAAAGATAATCGAAAATTATCTAAATTCAAAACGAAGAATTAATTCTTCTAAATTGAAAAATAAATTTTTCAATAATAAAAAATTTTGAATTAAAGAAAACTAAAAATTTTCTAATTTATAAAATAAAAAATTTTATAATTAAATAAACCATGAAAAATTGAAAAAACTCCACAAAAATTTACAACCTCTTGTATGGGTAAAGTTTATATATGAGAAAGTTTATTTGCTAATTTGGTCATGGATTATCATGACCAAAAAAATAATTAAAAAAAATAGGAGGATTAATATATATGAATAAATGTAAGTCTTTAATCGGAACCTTAATAATCGTAGGGTTCATATTCAGCACCATAAGCACAGGTTACTGCGAAGCAGGCTATCTTTACAGTGATGTTTCAGGCAGACTATTAGGCAACCTAAAAGTTCAAGCTGTAACAGGTGCTAATGAAAGCTTCCAACCAATAGATATTCATAATGGTGATACTTATACTGGTCACACTAAATTCACAGACCAAATACCATTAGAAGCAAAATACAAAACTATTAAATTTAGTCAACATTGGGTTGGGACACCAAAGGATGTTGGTGGACAAATCGATGTCTACACTGGCGGAGATATATACTTTCAAGCACCATTAACATGGAAAATTGGAAGTAAAGGTGCAAGTAGTGTATCAATAAGATACAATAATGTTACTTGTAGTAGTGGTGCTGGTGCTTGGGTAAGATGGACACCATATTAAAAGGAGGTGAAATATTATGAGAGTTAATTATTTTGACATTGTAAAAAATTCAGTGGGTGGCATGGTGATGCCGATGTAAAAATAAATCTAAAAAATGTTATATTGGCATAATATTTAAATAGGAGAAAGGATATTAATTAATATCATG
>JAITGU010000036.1 GCA_031280375.1 Candidatus Methanovirga procula
CATTTGAAGAAGTTATATAAGACTATTGAAAGTATTGAAATTTATTTAGACCTTCAAAGAGTTAAATGGGATCAAAATCATGGAAAAAACATCACACCCATTGAATTTTTTACATAGTCGATTTTTTTATCATATTAAATTACAAAAAGTTACTTGAAAAATAGTTGAATAAAGAAATAAAATCGCAATTTACTATTAATTAATATCCCTTAATTTTTCTTTAATAATTTTAAGAATAGCTTTATGAGTTCTTTTTACAAATTCGCCTTTATCATTTGGTGATAAAACATCTAAATAACCTTGAGACACAAGATTAAACCCAAATGGTGATGGAATTACTGTGTTTATAATTTTTAATTCTAAATGCTTTGATTCTATTTGTTCTATAATTTTTTTAGCATTATCCACATCCATATAATCTTCAATAACCTCTCTTTGAGACTCTTTTAAAATAGGGAAGTTGCAATCAATATCTTCAACAAACTTTTTTAATATTTTTCCTCTAACCTGTTGTCTTCCAACAGATTTTTCCTTACCTTTATATCTTCTAAGAGTCATTAATGAACGACCAGCACAATGTCTAAATCTACTTGCTAATGTTTCAGTTTTTTGAATTGCTTTAATCAGAGTGTCTTTAAAATTTTCTGACTTTAAAGATTTAAAACCTTCTAATCCATAAATTTTACTATCACTACTTAAATAAAATCCATTATCAGATATTGAAATTGTAATATCTACTTTATACTTTTCAGATATTAAGTAAGCTATTGTTCGAGATAATGCATCATTTACCTTCCGCCCATATAAACTATGGAAGATAACAAATTTTCTACCTCCAAATCCTGTGTAGTATTCTATTAACAAGGTTTTATTAGTTGGAATTATAGCATAAAGATACTGTTCATTAAAGTATTCATATATTGAATTGGCTCCAAAATCATCGATATAAAGATAAGTCTTTAAAAAATCCATAATCTCTTTTTTAGTTCTTTTAGCTTGAAATTTAGTTTCAAATATTCCTCTAAACCTTTGAATTTCCATAGCTAACTCAAAAGACAATGGTAGCTGTCCTGAAAACCATGAAGGAATAGTTGGAGGTCCAGAAGATGGTGAAACATTTATTGTCATGCCTTTTGAATAGTTAAATCTGTAAATAGAACCACCAAGAACAAATGTATCTCCTTTTTTAAGTTTATCCATAAATTCCTGATCAATTTTTCCAATGGGATTATTTTCTGCTTTGACTAAGATATTAGAACTATCTGGGATTGTACCAACATTGGTCGAATAAATCACACGAGCTAACTTTCCCTTTTTTCCAAAAATGTTCTTATCGTAGTCAATCCATATTTTAGGATAAACATATCTTTCTTCTAATTCAAGATACTCTCCTGCAAGATAACTGAGAACATCTTCATAATCATCTCTACTTAAATCAGCAAAATTGTAACTTTTTCTTATTACATCATAACAGTAATCTATATCCCAAATATTTTCAATTGCCATGCCATATATGTGTTGTGATAAAACATCCAATGAATTTTTAGGTATTCTAAGCTCTTCAATCTTAGACTCCTTAACAGATTTCAAAATTATGGAACATTCAACTAAATCATCTCTATCAGTTACAATAATCCTTCCCTTTGATTTTTCACCTATTTTATGTCCACTTCTACCAATTCTCTGTAATGCTCGTGAAACAGATTTTGGAGAATTAATTAAAACAACCAAATCAATATATCCAATATCTATTCCAAGTTCAAGGGAAGTTGAACTAATAACAGCTTTTAATTTTCCATTCTTTAAACTTTCCTCAGCTAGTAATCGTTTTTCCTTTGAAAGAGATGAATGATGGTTCATAATATTATTCATGTTATAATTTTCAGGGAACATTTTAATAAGATTATACAAAACATTTTCTGCTCCTGAACGAGTGTTAGTAAAAACAAGAGTCGTCTTATGCTCAACGATTAGATCATCTAAAATGTTATACATTGCCAATCTTGTTTCTTCACTATCAGCTATTACAATATCATCAACAGGAGAAACAACTTCAACATCCAAATCCTTTGGAAAATTTACATTAACGATTAAACAATCCCGAGGAACACCATACTCAAAACCAGCCAAAAAGTTAGCTATTTTTTCAAGAGGTGAAACAGTTGCAGAAAGACCAATTCTTGTGAAATTACCAATTAAATGTTGTAATCGTTCAAGAGATAAGTTTAAATCAACACCTCTTTTATTCTCAGCCAAACTATGTATTTCATCAACAATTACATATTTAACATTAATTAACTTCTCTCTAAACTTCGGTGCCACAAGTAGGATTGATAATGTTTCAGGAGTTGTTATAAGAATATGGGGCGGTTTTTTTAGCATTTTAGTTCGTTGATATTGGGTTGTATCTCCAGTTCTCACGGATTTTCGAATACCAACATCCCATTTAACCATTTTTTCAATTTCTTTTAAAGGGATATCTAAATTTCTATCAATGTCATTATCCAATGCTTTAAGTGGAGATATGTAGATACAGTAGACATTGTCCTCTAACTCTCCTCTCTCTGATAAAAATGTAAGTTCGTTTATGATTGATAAAAAAGCAGTTAAAGTTTTACCAGAACCTGTAGGTGATGAAATAAGAATATTATTTTGCTTATGAATATCTACAATTGATAATTTTTGAGCAGGAGTAAAATCTTTAAAATTCGAATCAAACCAATCCCTAACTAAAGGATGAAGAATTCTATAAATTTCCTCTTTTGAATAGGCTTTTGTTTGTTTTTTAATCATAATAAAATATAATTTGTTTTAATTAAATTTATTGTATAATATTATACAGCTTTGTTATAATTTTGTGAAACTAAATTTTTTGAACTTTAAATTACCAAAAATTTTTAATTTTTGTAATTATGAAAATCTTTGTTTAACTTAATAGAATTTATTAAAAAATCTTTAAAAGACAAATAAATTCTTCTAAATTAAAATAAACTTAAACAAATAAATATTATAGTAAAAATTAAATATTATATTTAAAAACAAATCTATAAAACATAGATAAAAAAGCTTAAAATTAACAAAAATGAAGAATTAAATTTTTAATATTATTCATATATATTATAAATAGATATAAATTTTCAAAAAAGAAATTATAAACTTATAAAAACAATTAATAGACATGAATTAATGGAAATGTTTCAATATGATAATTAAAAAATTTTCGAAGTTTATCGTTGATTTAAAATATGATGAAATTGACAATGAAGCCATTGAAAAATGTAAATTATGTTTTTTAGATTTTTTAGGTGTTAGTTATAGAGGATCCAGTGAAAAAAGCTCTCAAATAGCTACTAAAACCATAAAAGGATTAGTTGGTACTGGAACACCTAAGGATAATCTATCAACAATAATGGCTAATGGTTATTCGAAACCTCTCTACGCATCTTTTTTAAATGGAATATTTGCTCATAGCTTAGATTTAGATGATGGACATAATATTGCTCAAATGCATCCAGGTTCAGTTGTTTTTCCACCAGCAGTAGCTATTTCTCAAATGATGGATTTAAATGGAGAAAAATTCTTAGAATCCATCATTTGTGGTTATGAAATAGGGATCGTGCTTGGAAAAATAGCTAATCCTCATCATAGAAATCAAGGATTCCATAGTACAGGAACAATTGGAACAATCGCATCTGGTGCAACCGTGTCTAAACTATTAAACTTAAATTTAAAACAAACTACAAATGTTTTAAGCCTATGTGGAACAGTTAACTCTGGATTATTAGAATCAGACCATGCAGGAACAATGGGAAAACATCTACATGCAGGAAACTCTGCTTATAATGGAGTTTTATGTGGATTTTTAGGAAAAAATGGATTCACTGGAGCAGAATCAATAATAGAAGGTGATGAAGGTTTTTTAAATGGTATGGCAACAAAATCACTTGAAAATCTAAAATCAATAAATTTGAATAGCTATTTAAGGAATGAATTAGGAAAATTCCATATAAAAGATGTTTATCTAAAGAAGTACCCTTTTTGTAGACACTTACATTCCTCAATTGACTCAATAATAGCTATTAAAGGAAAAATAAGTAACTTCAATATAAACAGTATTGATTATGTATGTATTGAAACATATAAGATAGCAAGTAAACATAACATCTATAATCCTAAAACACTTGAACAATTAAAACAAAGTTTACCATTTGCAATAGCTTTCTACTTAATGCTAAATGAACTTAAACTTGAAGATTTAAATAAAATATTTGTTGATAAACAACTATATTTAAAGATTAAAAACCTATCTCGTAAAGTAAAAATCATATACAGCAAAGAGTTAGAGGACTTATTTCCTAATAAAAAAGCTTCAAAAGTAACAATAACATTAAATAACACTGAAAAATTTCAATACACTACATATACACCTATTGGAGAAAAAGAAACTCCTCTTTCAAAAGAAGATATCATAAATAAATTCAAAACCCTAAACCCAAATTTCAACTATAAACACTTAAAACAAATCAACAATCTTGAAACAAAAAATATCAAAGACTTTATGAAAGAATTTGGCAAATAAAAATTTTTAAAATGAAAATATAATGTTCAACTTTTTTTTTGTTTAATTGAACAAAGATATTTTTTAATATAATTAATTTTAAATTATTTAATAATGAAATAAATTATTTTTAACTGATATTTTTAAAAGCGGAGAATAAATTCTTCTAAGTTAAAAATAAATTTTTAACAATGAAAAATAAGTCATTATAATTGAAAATAAATTTTTAATAAGAGAAAAATTCATTATATTCCTTTGACATAATTTTTGCACAATAACTATTGATTGCACCACCAAAACGAGCACCATTATTAGATAACTCACTATTAGCTATCACTAAATTACCTTTAAAATTATCAATTGCTACACCACAACCATACAGACCAAAGTTTCCTAATCCTGGAATTGCAGAATTAAAATTCAGAACACTATTATTGTTAAATTACCTGCAGATATTAACATAACAACATCTAAACCAATTAAACTATTTTTATACTTCCAATCTCCTTTAACATATTGTAAATGAATTTATTCATATTTTATCAAACAAGCTATCTATGAATTTTTTAAATCGATTACTTTACCATCTAAAACTTCTATTTGTCTTTCAGCCAAATTAGCAACATTCAAATCATGAGTCACTATAATTAAAGTAACATTCTCTCTTTCATGCATTATTAACAAGAGCTCTTGCAACAGCAACTCTCTGTCTCTCACCACCAGACAACTTAGTAGGATGAAAACTACTTCTATCATCTAAACCAACACTTTCCAACAAATCTAAAGCCCTGT
>JAITGU010000040.1 GCA_031280375.1 Candidatus Methanovirga procula
CATTTGAAGAAGTTATATAAGACTATTGAAAGTATTGAAATTTATTTAGACCTTCAAAGAGTTAAATGGGATCAAAATCATGGAAAAAACATCACACCCATTGAATTTTTTACATAGTCCTAATTTCATGTTTTAAAAGTTTCTATAATTTTTAAAAAGGAGAATGTAATATGACAAATTTAATCAATATTATATCAATAATTCAGCTGCAATAAATCATGTCAGAACTATAATTTACTTTATTCTTATTTTTTTATATTTTATTAAAGTCACGGCAATGGCTTTGGTAACGACTTCTCAAATTTATAATTTATTTTTTATACATTAAAAACAAAATATTTAAATATTCTATTTAATAAAATATATTTTCCAATATTATAATCTAAATTTTTATAAAATAGTAATTTAATAAAATAGTACTTTTATTAATAGTATACTTCATATTTCATTAAATTATTATTTTATAGCTATTATTTATTTTTATATTACAATGTCATATCTTTAATAACATATTCCTTAATTATGAATATTGGAATATAAATAAGTGTAAGTAATATGGCAACAAACTATATCTTTATTTTATGGAATCATCTATAGAAAGTTTTACAATGTAGAATATCTGTAAATATCAAACTATGATTAGGCTATTGAATATTACTGAACTTTTGAATAGTCAAATAAAAATAACAAATGGGAAAATATGCGAGTTTTAGTGGTTGGCACTGGTGCAAGAGAGCATGTAATCTGTGAATCCTTAAAGGATGATGTTGAATTATATTCATATATGGGTAATGTAAATCCTGGTATTGCAAGAATATCTGAGTATAAACAAGGAAATGAATTAGATATTCAAAAAGTCGCTGAATATGCTAAAGAAAAGAACATTGAAATAGCTATTATTGGACCTGAAGCACCACTTGGAAAAGGCATTGTTGATGAATTTGAGAAATATGAAATTAGATCTGTAGGACCTAACATTAATGCTGCAAGAATTGAAACAGACAAATCTTTTATGAGAAGTCTTTTTGAAGAATATAAAATTCCAGGATCTTTAACATTTGAAGTATTTGATAATTATGAAGATATTGATAACTTCTTAGATGATTATGATAATGATGTTGTTGTAAAGCCTGTTGGATTAACTGGCGGTAAAGGGGTTAAAATTGTGGGAGATCATCTTGAAGATAACAATGAAGCAAAAATTTATGCTAAAGAAGTAATTGATACAAAAATGGGGGGATTTTCTCAAGTTATTATTGAAGAAAAGGCTATTGGAGAAGAATTTACTATTCAAGCTTTTAGCGACGGTGAAAATTTGTCTCCAATGCCAGCAGCTCAAGACCATCCTCATGCATTTGAAGGAGATAGCGGTCCAATTACTGGAGGTATGGGTTCTTATTCTGATAATGATGGTTTGTTGCCTTTTTTAAATCAGAGAGATTATGATGCTGGAGTTGAAATAATGAAAAAAACAATATCTGCAATTAAAGATAAGACTTCACAGTATAAAGGAATCTTATATGGACAGTTTATGTTAACTAAAGATGGTCCAAAATTAATTGAATACAATGCAAGATTTGGAGACCCAGAAGTTATGAATACATTACCTCTTATGGAAACTCCTATGATTGATGTTTGTAATGGTGTTGTTGATGGTAAACTTAAAAAAGTTTCATTCATTGATAAATCATCGGTTTGTAAATATTTGGTTCCAGAGGGATATCCTGAGACTAAGTATGCTAACACTTTAATAAATGTCGATGAAGAAAAGATTAATAGCTTAGGAGGACATATTTATTATGCTGCTGTTAATCAAAAAGGAGATGGGATTTACACAAGTTCTTCAAGAGCAATTGGTGTTGTTGGTATTGGTGAGAAAATTTCTGATGGAGAAGAAATTGCTGAAGCAAGTTGCAAATATATTCAAGGAAATCTTTATCACAGAAAAGATATTGGGAAGAGAGAACTCATTGATAAAAAAGTTAATCATATAAGAAATATTAAAGGACTTAATTAATAGATTATTATAAAGTTGGAGAGGCAAAATGAAATCAAAAAAAGATATTTTATCTATTTTAGATATAAAAGATGAAATACCTAAAATATTAGATTTAGCTATTAAATTCAAAAATGGGGAGATTGGTGGTAAGCCACTTGAAGGCAAATCATTGGCTATGATCTTTCAAAAATCTTCAACACGTACAAGGGTTTCATTTGAAGTTGGAATGTATGAACTTGGTGGAAATTCTTTATTTTTATCTGGATCTGATCTTCAGATGTTTAGAGGAGAATCAATTTCAGATACAGCAAAGGTTTTGAGCAGATATGTTGATGGGATAATGATTAGAGCTTCAAATCATCAAGATATTGTTGAATTGTCCAGTGAAGCTGATATTCCAGTTATAAATGGGCTTACAGATTTAGAACATCCTTGCCAAGCCTTAGCTGATATGCAAACTATACTTGAGAAAAAAGGAAACTTTAATGGGAAACTTGCTTATGTTGGGGATGGAAACAATGTATGTAACTCACTTCTACTTATATCTGCTTGTGTAGGTATGGATATTTCAATAGCTACTCCAAAAAATTATCAACCAAGTGAAGATATTATAAGTAAAGCAGAAAATATTTCAAAAAAAACAGGTTCCAAAATTCAAATTACAGACATTGTTGAAGATGCGGTTTTTGGAGCGGACAAGGTATACACTGATGTATGGGTTAGTATGGGCAATGAAGAAGAGAAAGAAAAACGAAGGAACGACTTCTTAAAATATCAAGTTAATAGCAAACTTATGAAATTAGCTGCCAAAGATGCAATATTTATGCATTGTCTTCCAGCTATTCGAGGAGAAGAAGTTGTAACTGAAGTTATTGATGGTTCACAGTCTGTGGTTATAGACCAAGCAGAAAACAGATTACATGCTCAAAAAGCTGTTCTTTATTATTTGTTGAAGTAAAAAGAATATATAGGTGGATTGAATTAAATGAAAAAATTAACTACAATTTTCGATGATATAGACCTATTCGAAGACGAAAATAAATTTATAATTTCATCTGATGATAATTTATCAGTTATTGGAGATTTAAATAATTCTAAAGGTCTTGATGTCACTAAAACTATTATAATTAATGATAATGAAATTGTAGAAGAATGTATTTCTCACAATTTTGAGTATAATAAATCATACATACAAAAATCAAAAAATATGGTTATATTGAATTTTGCTAACAACTCTTTAAAAACAGAAAAACTCAATAAACTGAAAAAAATCAAATATGAAAACGATTTTAGACTTGATTTAGGTCAAATTATTATTATTGGTGGTGATTTGAGCTTTAAAGAATTATTAGAACTTTACAAAATATGGATTAAAAATAAAGAGAAGTATTATAACTCTAAAAAACTTCCTTATCCAATCCAAAATATCTTGAACGCAAATGAATTCTTAGCTATTGTCTCCAAATCTTCAAATAACCTAAATAAAGATTTTCAAACCATCAAACAAGAATTTATTAATCTAATGTCTTCCTCATTCCCACTATTTTTTAAAGAAGTAAACATTGACTTTGGAATATTAGATTATATATATAGTTTAGGTTTTGGCTTAGATGACCTTGTAGATGCAGGAATGGAATTATTAGTTGGTGTTGAGGATACAGATGAAATTAGAGGCAAATTAAGAAATCAGATATTAAAATCTATCTCAGATATTAATGTAATTGCACTGATCATGGCAGCCATAAGAACTGAAGAAGATTTCATTGGAAAAACACTGCGAGAAGTTAATATTAATAATGATCCAGCATATTTATATACCGACGAGGTCTTAGGATTAGCTATTGCAAATCAAATCGCTGGAACAAAAGCAACATTTAATTTTAAAAGATATGATGAAAATAAGCCAGGAATCTTATCAAAATTAGATCCAATGACAGACGATATATTTGCTGGTCTAATAGCTGGTGCAATGTCCAAAATATTTGATGAACACTAATCAACAATCATTTTTAAAGTCTGTATATTTACTGAACTTCACCTTCACTAACTTGATACATTTGCTTTCTTACAACATTAAATACAACTACCTTTCCATTACTCAATAATTCATCATTTATTTCAACTTTGCTAATTTGATTATTTTCGTATGGTGTAAAATAGAATGATTTGCTTTCTAAACACATAGCAGAAATGTATTGAGTATAATCTTCACCATTAGAGTTCATAACAACAATTCCTTTAGGAACACGAACAGTGCTTAAAATCTGCCAAATATTTGTAACACCTTCCTCCTCATTTTTTGCTTTATCAATATGTTCCTTGAAGAAAGCCGCACGAACAAAACGATGAGATGGTGTGTATCCTCCTGGAAGTTCAGATGTCCCTGTTCCTTGTGAAAAAGGCTCTGC
Organism: Candidatus Methanovirga procula; assembly: GCA_031280375.1. GTDB lineage: Archaea > Methanobacteriota > Methanobacteria > Methanobacteriales > Methanobacteriaceae > Methanovirga > Methanovirga procula. The sequence continues at coordinate 4,408 of JAITGU010000040.1, forward strand.
AATAAATTCACCATATCTTTTGGGACTGAACTGTTTAGGCTGAACACCAATATAGTTTCTAAGATTTTGGATATGCCATTCTAAAGTTGGTGTGTTGGTCATCACTCCAACAGGATTTTCTTTAAATTCAAGTTCACCACCAGTTGGTTCGATCGCAACAACACGCCCAGTTGTATCACCAACTATAAAGTGTAAAGGAGGACTTTTTCCTAAAAGAGATATTGGTTTCTCTATAAATCGAATATCCTTTAAAACATCTTTTATTTCATCGATTGATCCAAAATTTCCTAAAATCCAATTTATAAATTCCCAAGGTGTTAAATTATTTTTTCCTTCGACTTCTTCCTTATCATATACAGCATCACCAGGCAAATAAAGTTCTGCAATTCCAACACCTTTCTCATTTAATCCATCAGTGAATAGATAATCTTCACCTATTTTCCGACCAGTACCTAAAATAGCAAACTTATTTACTACCTTCTCACCATTTGAAAGATTCCAACTGTAATTTTTGGGTAAAAAAATAGGATTTCCATCTAAAGGAAAAGAAAAATCCATTGTCCTTGCTAAAAAATGTTTTTTATCTTCGGTCTCAGTAAAAATACTTGTACACATTTTATCTCCTGCTAATTATTTTCATGCTCATGTAAACTCATCATTGCAAACTTATAGTATGTTATTGACATATATTTAAATTAAAATTATTGAACAATTTAAGCTGTAATTGGTACATTTATAGTTTCCAACATCATTTTTTATAATTAAATTATTAATATTTTTTATAATTAAATTTTATAAAATTAAAATTCTTATTTTTTAAAAATAATATTTATAATTATTATAATATAAAAATAAAGATTAATTAATAAATTTATTAAATATGAATATTTTAAAGTTATAGTGATAATAAATTTTCATATATTCTCATTAATAAAGTAATTCCAAAAAGAATTTATATAAAAATTTATATAATAAATAGTAAAATTATAGTATGATCAATTTTTTTGATTATACAAATTTATGGGGGGGTGTAATACAATGATGATTGAACTCGATTTACAACACTTCTGTTGTGGTGAAAAAGGTTGTGAAATGGAAATTACTTATGGTGAAATGATGGATGTAGAATAGATTCATTTTAAACTTAATTTTCATTTATTCAATTTTTTTTCAACACGAAAATGCATTTAAGACAGACTTTATTTAAGTAAGACAGAATTAATAAATATTTATTTATTATCCAATTATCAACAATTCTTATATTCTTAACAATTTCCGCACATGTTTATTTGTCATTGGAACCCACATATTTGGCATCTATATTTAAATAAAAATAATGAACAATTTAAGTATGAATTGATCCAAGGTTGTCAAAAAGTGTGGAGTTTTTCATGAAATTCATGTTTTATATATAGAAATCATGGAATTGGAAAAAACTCACAAAAAAATCATGAAATTGGAAAAAACTCACAAAAATTTACACCCTCATTGATCCTATTAAAATTATTACAGAAACATTTGATATAACAACTGAGAAACTTATGCTCCTTTAAGTCATTAGGTAAACTTATAAATAAGAAGTATTAAGAATATCTATTGAAAATTAACAAAAACTTAAAAAATTTAAAAACTTTTATGGCATGTAACATGAATAGTTTAAAGAAAAATTTAAATTCCGATGAAATTGTAGGCATAGGATTGTTTATTTTAAGTATAGTCTTGATGTTAATTATGTTAACATTAGGATTAAATCAGGCATTATGGAATGATGAAACATTCACTTTTCAACTTGTTACTATGTCCTTTAAAAGTATGTTATCTGCTACTGCAGGAGATGTTCATCCTCCTTTATATTACATGATTTTAATGGCTGTTTTCAAGCTTTTCCACCTAGATCCTATATCCAACATTATTCTTTCTAAATTGATATCCACCATTCCTTTAATGTTGTTAATATGTTTCAGTTTTGCTATTCTGAGAAAGGAACTTGGGTGGTTAGTTGGTGGTGTTTTTGCATTCTGTGTAGTAACAATGCCTAAGTTGATGTTTTATGGTGTTCAGATTAGAATGTATTCTTGGGTGATGTTATTTGTGACTTTAAGCTTTTACTACTGTTATAGAATTACTAAAGAGTCCACTAAAAAGAATTGGATCATTTTCATAATATTTAGTTTATTGGCTGCCTACACTCATTATTATGGAACAATATCTACTGGAATGATTTATTTGATGTTATTATTCTACTTGGTCTTGAAAAATAGGAGTTTGATTAAAAATTGGATATTATCTGCAATATTCACTTTATTAGTTTTCATTCCATGGTTTATTTATGCTTTTCATCAAACTAAGTATCTTACAAGTGAACAATGGCATATTCCTCCTAATGAAGAGATGTTTAAATCTATAGGTGCTTTATTTTCTCCTGTGAATATTATGTATAATTATGATTTGACCAATTTAGGATTGTTACTTTTAATGTCTGTAATATTATTAATAGTGTTCTATTGTTTATTTAAAATAATAAATGATAAAAATTATTCCTTTAGCTTCATTGGTTTAGGAGGTATCTTTGTTTTAATATCTACAATGATTTTTGCATACCTATTTTCTATTTTAGTCAGTCCAATGTTAATGGCAAGATATTCTTTTCCAATGGTAGGGTGTCTGTGGCTGTCAGTCTCAGTTTTATTAAGTCAACTTTACTCAAAAAAAGTGATTTTTATCCCAATGTTAACAGTTATTTTATTGCTTGGTATGACAAATTGTGTTTCGTTTGTAAATTATGAACACGATGTGAATCAGGGTGATTTAGAATTTAGGCACTATTTAAATCAGATAAGTATGGATGATATGGTTTTAGTTTTATCCACTCAATTTGATGCTGATTTTTTTGGATTTTACTTAAATAAAAATAATATTGTTGTTGGTTATGATAAATTCTTATTATATTATGATGCTAAAAACCTGTCAAAAAAAGGTAAAATTTGGGTTTTTGATAATTGGGGTAAAAATACTGATGGAACAAAAGATTTTAATAGTTCTTTGATTAAAAAAGGTTTCAAACTAGATGATGTTGTCGAAATTGATGAAACATATGGAAACTATCCACATAATATTTATCTGATTGATCCGATAGAGTAGTTATAATTGAAAAAATTAATTATATGAATAACATGACTCCTCTTAAGAAAGTTAAGTTTTCAAAGCTTTGTAAAATCTAATACATATAATCTATATGAATGTTTTTAAAAGAGAAACAATGTAGTTTTTTATTAACAGACTTATTTTTAGATAGAATTTTATTGGGGAATATTGTTTTTCACAGCTTAATATTATATTTTTCAACTCTTCCTTTGATTTAACTTCATTAAAACCAAAGTACTTATTTAACAATTTAAATAATTCTTTCTGATCTGGATTTCTTTTACTTAGTAATTGTTTCATTAAATTAATCTCTTCATGGTCAGTATTTTCTGCAATTCTTTTTGCTAATTTAAATTTGGTTTTATTAACAAGTTTATTAATGAGTGTTGTATCATTTGATTGAACATGTTCAATTTTCTCTTCAGATATAATATAATGGGGTTTTTTTAAGTATATTGCAAAACCAACATGACTACCTATATTGTTAGACATTATGACAGTGGAACATTCAATAATACTCCTTAAACGATTTAAAAATAAAGGATCATTAATATAACCTGCAGTAACAACTTCAAAATCATGTTGTTTATATAATTCTCCTAAACCTCTGGTTACATCTTTCCAATATAAGCAAATTCTAACACTGTCATAGTCTTTACTCATTTCTTTAATTTTTTGGCAGAAATTTTCAACATCAAATTTTTGTTTGGATTCTTTCACTGAATGAGCAGGAAATATTAATAAATTTTTGTCTAATCTATCTTTTTCATTTATTAGTTCTTCTTTGCTTAATAAAGAATCAACATAAGCAATATATGGTCCTATGGCATAAACACCATTATTATGATAATTTTCTATGACTTGTTTTCTAAAGTTAGATGAAACAATACTTGGAAGAGATTCATGAATTCTAATAGGTCCCTCTAAATGGCTTGAAAACACAATGCCATGTTCAAAAAAAGCTTTTATTTTATAATCTTCTTTAAATCCACAGTACTTATTTAAACATTTTCCAAGACCATACTGTAGTGTGTAGTTTCTTGTTAAAGGATTATCTTTTTTGAAGTTTTCTGGATTTACCAAACTGTAAATATCATCAAATTTTAAATTATGGGTATCTATAGACACTGCCCCCTTTTTCAATATTCACTGATTTTTATTGAGATTTTAATCTTATTATTCTTTTTTAAATAATTTTTGTTTTTTAAAAATATAATTGATATAATTTAACAATTAGTTAATACTTTAATATAATAATAACTATTGTCATGACAAATTTATTTTTGTGCATTAATTGATTTTTATCTATAATATTTTGACAGTTTCTCATCGACTACCTCTTTAGTAAGTTTCCAAGTTATTTTGCTCTTTTTTTCATTTCTATAATCACAAAAAGCCTTAGTTTCACCAATTAACAAATTTTTATTCCCAATTCTTCTCTTAGTGCACATAATATCCATTACACTAATTTCTATCTCTGCGATATTTTTTTGGCTGACCAGAGAGAGGATTATTCATTCAATGCTCTTTTTAAACCAACTTCCAAATATTTTTTTTTAATTTGCATAATCGCATCGATGAACATCTAATTTTTCAGAGATTTCTTTTATGTTTTTCACCATTATTAGCCGATAAAAGAAGATTAGCTCTAATTATGTCTCTTGCATTTTTCATGCCTTTCTTTTTAAATTCTTTTAAGAATCTGATTTCGTCATCTTTTTAATTTGCACAGCTTCCATACTATTACATTATGAAAGTTCAACTATATAATCATACACATAAACTATGATGTTATGACTATCTATTCTCATTATTTTCCAATTGTGTATTTATTTATATTATTCCTATGAGTTTTAAGGCCAAATAAATTAAAAGTAATGATAGTATTCTTTTCAATAGCTTTTCATCAATTTTATAAGCTAATTTAGCACCGAAATATGTTATTGGTATTGAAAAAATAATTATTATTAGTAAATATAGTATGTTAACATAACCTATTAAAAATGGAACATTATTTATTCCTACATTACTTAATAAGTAAGGTATGAGTCCTCCAATAGCTGTTATTGAAATAAAAATTGTAGAGGTTCTTATTGCTTCAATCATCTTAAATCCAAAAATTAGGGTTAATATAGGAACAAAAAATATTCCTCCACCTAAACTAAATAATCCTGATGAGAATCCAACTCCTAATCCTAAAACATTTAGATATACTAATTTTTTTAAATTTAAGTTCAAGTCTTCATTGATTATTTTTCCATTACTCGTTTTTCCTGATTTAAAAAACATATTTAAAGCCATTATAACAAACACTGTTCCCAGAATATATCTTAATATTTCAAAATCACTGTTAACAGCTGTTAATCCTCCAAATAGTCCCCCAATTAATCCAAAACAGCCTAATATTATGCCTAATTTTATATCAAATTTTGAGTTTCTATAGTGGTTATATGAACTAAAAATAGCTGTTGGAAATATAATAGCTAAGCTTGTTCCAAGTGATACTTTTAATGCAATTGCAGAATCAACACCATTTCCGTTCATTAATAAAAATAGTGTTGGGACTAGTATGGAACCTCCTCCAACTCCAAGTAATCCAGAAGCAAATCCCACTGATATTCCAATCATGATTAAAGAGATTATAAATTCTATAAATAATATATTAACACCTTTTCATACTATAAATCATGTCTTTATTTATTTAATATTAAATTTTTATCATATATTAATTTTTATATATTAAATTTATTTATAAGTAATATTTTTATATTATGATATCATACTATAAGTATGATAAAATTCAAATTATTATATAATAATTAATATAAAATTTTAAAAATGTAAGATTTATAGGTAGTTTTTATGCTAAAAATTAAAAATAAAAAAGTGATAAAAAAAGGTAATAAAGACCCATTAAAATTTAATCTTGTTAAAGATGAAAAAGGAAGTATATTCACAGGATTATACTTAGTAATGATTATTTCTGTTATTTTAGTAGCTATTTTAATATTAAATCTATCAATGGGATACACTGATATTAATAAAAATGAACTGAATGCAGAAACTTTTAACTATATTCTGAATGATTATAAAACAAATATTCCAGATTTATCATACAAAGTTTTAGAAAATATAACAAATAAAGTTGTAAAAAGTGGAATGCCCTTAACCAACAGCAAAGAAACCATAAAAGAAGAGATTGGAAAAATTATGATGAAAAAAAATAAGGAGTATTATAAGAATTCAGGAATTCAAATTGAGAACAATGTTGTCTATGTTGGAGATGGAAAAGATCCATTCCACATCAATATAAAAACTATTATTAATGCCTTTAAAGGTAATAGGAGCTATAATGACCAAATAACAAGCGAAATATCCATTGAAAACCTAAAAGATCCTCTTCCAGCTATTAAATGTAGTAAATATCCAAGTTTTTCCTATAATGAAACCAATTACAACTATGGAGACTCATTAAGCAAATTTTTGGAAAGTAAAAATCAGAACGGTAGCCAATACTATATAAACGGAAGTTCACCATCCATAATAAAAAGATGTATTTATGAACCCTACACTCAACACAAAGAAGGAATTTCAATGGAAAATTGTTTAAACAATGGATACTATCACGAAAGTAGAGATGGAAGTTGTTATTTCCATAGATTAGAAGGCGTTGAGCAATGCTTAGATTATGGGATGGAAACATTCATTCTACCAAATCCAAAATTAAATCAAAGCGGATTAAAAGCTACCTCCTCACCAGATCATGTGATATTTGGATATAGCTATCCTGGAGAAAGCCTTCTAATAAATAGCTATTCTGGAACTAAAACCCTAATTTTCCTTGATAATGCACACAGAAAAAAATATGGTTTTGCTTAAAAAAATTTTTAAAAGGATGATAAAGTGAATAAAAAAAGAATAATATTAAAAAACTTAAAAATAAATAAAAAAGGAAGAATTGTAGTTGATAGAAGGGGAATACTATTCATATCAGATATTTTTGTTTTATTAATCATATCACTTCTTGTAATATCCACAACAATAGCTGTGATAGATTTATCAAACGAGAAAATATTAGATTCTGTTGAAAGATCAAATTTAGAGAGAAAAACAGTAGAAACCATAGATAATTTAATCAAAAATCCAGGTTCGCCTAATGACTGGGATTATCAAGAAAATAAAGAGGATATAATACCTGGTTTAGTAGGAGAGAATAAAACAGTTTCATTTAATAAAATATTAAGCTTAAAAAAGTCTTACAAAAAATTAGTGGATGATAAAATTTTTCAAAATGAAATAAAAAGTTCAATAACTATTTACCCATTAAGCTCTGAAATATCCCTTATGAAATTTGGAGATAATGACAATTTACAATATGCAGGTAATGTAGTTTCTGTAAAAAGACTTATTAAATGTGATTTCCTAACAAGATTTAAAATTTTAGACTTTAAAGATGAGAAAAAAGACTTATGTATAAATCCAAACCATAACATTTGGATTTGTAAACCTTTTTTTACAAAGAAAAAAGATTTAGAGCATAATGATTACTATCTTCTCTTTAACGATAAAACAACACATAGCTATTGGAGTGTAAGCAATCCAAACAATATAAATGAAAAAGAATATCTAATCAATACCAATGTTTATAAAATTAATTCAATTTTAGAAAATCAGATGAAAAATTCTCTCCAGATGAACTTCTGGATACATATAAAATTAGATAAAAACAAAAATGATAATTTAGATGCTTGTTTAGTAGCTATTCCAAGAGAGTTTAATATTAATGAAATTCTACCAAATGGTTTAAAATTCGAATATTTTCAGTATAATGATTGTTATTTAACTCTAAAAACCTGGCGTTGATTTTATTAGTACTTTCCAAATGTTTATAACATTCATTTAAAGGTTTTTATTAAAGAGACTGTTGCACAATTATTTTTGTTCAATTAATATTTAAATTAAATTGAACCATATTAAATATATGAATTATTAATTACTGAAAATCCTTTGGATTACTGAAAATCCTTTGGATTTTCATAATTACAAAAATTTTTGATTTTTGGTAATTAAAAAATTTTTAATAATATTTTATTAAAATATATTTTGTTCATTGAAAACAGAATTGTGCAACAAGCACTTAAAGATTACTCTTTTAATTATTCAAATTTTAATTTAAAAATTCATTATAGTGTCAAGACAAATTAATTTAGTAAGATTTTAATTTAGGATATATGGAGAAAGTTAACAGTTTTTTAAAGTTTAACTCCTATCATCCTAATTTTTTCTAAAATCAGTGTTTTAAACTTTTAAGTTTTGAAATCGGAATATTTGTGATTTTATTAACCAAATCTAATTCCATTCCTTTACTTAAAAGATTAACAGCTACTTCTAAGTTACCTTCTTTTATTCCTTCTATTTTACCTTGTTTTCTGCTGTGGCTTATTTCGCTTTCTAATTCCATTTTTGCTAACTGTCTCATTTGATAGTCATGAAAAGCTTCTTTCTGAGAGTAGATCATCGAATTTCGCATCTGCTGATTTTATATCTTCATCCATCTTAATCACTTCGTCTATAAGTTTTTTTTGGGCTTTTTTTATCAAAAAATATCATCCATCTGTGTACAAACAGTGGTAAATTGTTTCCATTTAGGACTTCTGATGTTATTGTTTTTACGATTTCATACTGAACATTTTTGGGTCATATCCTCCAAGATGAGCTACTAAAATTATTTTATTTTTTGGATCGAAACTTAACCAAACCCATCTTTGCTTTGCAACCCATTCGTGGAAATGTTTTTTTTTAACAAAAGCCCATAATTCGTCAAGTTCTACTTTATCCACACTTAAATCTTTCATCAACACTTTATTAACTTTTCCACTATGATCTGCTGCAATACTTAACCATCCGCGAATTGTATCTAATTTTACATCTAAAATCTCAGCTGTTCCTCTTAAATCCATTCCTTTGAGAATCATTTTTAAAGCTAAAAACACAGTCTCCTCATTAGTTCTTAAATCATGTAAAATAGTATTTGAATTTGATGTAAATCTTTTTCCACATGTTTTACAGTGAAATTTATGTACTTTACCATTTTTTGTCTTGTATGTACCATTACCAACAATATTTCCATTATTAACCTTACCATAATCTTCACAATCCTCATTTGGACAAGTAACATCTGTAAATTTAGGTTTAGAACCTCTTTTCCCCATAAATAATCACCAAAAACGAATTAATTATATTTATGTAATTATTTATGCATAAACTCCCATATAAATATATCAGTAAACTAAAGGGTCACTATCAACATTTTATCACACGATTTATTTTTAGCGAATTATCTTTATATCTTTAAAAATATCAAAGTCTGGATCAAAGCTAACAATTTCAGCTATTTCTAAATCTCTCATTAAAATATAATACAAATTGTCAAAAAAACCTATGTTATTAGATAAAGAAGTTATAAATGTTTTTTCATAATAGGCAGTATCATCAATTACTAAAAAATCATTTATCATACTATAATAAGCATGTTTAACATCATTATCTGATTGTTTTAGTTTTCTAAGAACAGTTAATACTTCTGTAATTACCATATATGAAATTACTAATTTTTCTTTTTCTATAGTTTTAAATATTTTATTAGACTTTTCATGATTTTTATTTTTAAAAAATAAACTAATTAAGAAGCTGGGTTCTAAAAAAATCATATAATCATGCCCGATCTAAAAATATTTTTTTTCTTATATCCACGGGATCAAAGTCATCCTCACTTTTAAGTTTACCAATCATATCTTTGATAGTGATTGTTTCATCACTTTCTAATTTTACAGAAGCATTGATTATTTTATCCTCTTTAGTTTCAGTCCCCATTATTAAATCTACTAATACTCCTGATTTGGATTTGCCTTTTCTTTTTGATAAGTTATCTATCTGTTTAATAGCTTCAATAGGTAAAGTATATGTTGCTTTTTTAACATTCATTTTAACACCAATATAATTTTTTTATAGTTAATTATATGGGAAGCCATATTATATAAATATTTTTGTCTTTGGTGAGGTTGTAAATTTTTGTGGAGTTTTTTCAATTTTTCATGGTTTCTTTAGTTATAAAATCTTTGATTTTATAAGTTAGAAAATTTTAATTTTCTTTAATTCAAAATTTTTTATTATTGAAAATTTATTTTTCAATTTAGAAGAATTAATTCTTCGTTTTGAATTTAGATAATCTTCGATTATCTTTAATTATGAAATTTTTTGACATTGTAAAAAATTCAATGGTTGGCATGTTAATGTCGATGAAAAAATAAAACCAAAAAAGTGTTATATGAGCATAAGCACGCTGATCTTGTGGGGCAAGATCAAACCCAAGTTTCAAAGTTACAAGTCACCTTCAATTTGATTTTTTGCCAACTACAAATAATAATTTGGAGAATTACTTTGGTGTGACTTTACTTCGTTATTTAAAGAAGTTATTTAAGACTATTGAAGGCATTGAAATTTATTTAGACTTTAAGAGTTAAATGGGAGCAAAATCATGGAAAAAATATTACACCCATTGAATTTTTACATAGTCTATAAAATGTAAATATGGATAATGACTCTGTTATTTATTAAGAAAAAGTAGATAAATAAATATTGATAAAATAAATAAAAGAAAATTAAACCATATGTTCTTCTAATTTTTCTCTAATATCCTCTGGAATTGGTCTTGATTTTTGCTCAATAAAATCAAAATGAACACAAACAGCCTCACCTTTAACTTTTAACTCTTCATCTTGATAGGCTTCATGACCAACAGTGAACGAAGAATTCCCAATCTTCAATACAAATGTTCTTATCTCAACATTTTTACCTAAGTACATTTGCCCAACAAAGTCATAAGTTGTTCTTGCCATTATAAGCTTCCATTTCTCATAACTTAAATCAAAATCAGGTGTGAAAAATTTAAAAATATCATTTCTGGCAGTTTCAAACCAATCCGCTAAGATAGTGTTAGTTATATGCTTTAATCCATCAACATCTCCAAATTTAGGTGTAATTATTATTTTAAACATAATGATCATCTGATAACTAATAAATATTGAATAATTAGTAAATTATTTACTATCAATGATGTATTCTAATCACTGCCATTATATGTCCCGAATTAGTTAAAATTCTCTTGTTCAACTAACGGAGAATAAAGAACAGCTAAAATCTTAGATTTTCCATTATAAGAATGTAAGTGATGAGGAACTATAGAATCATAGTAAATACTGTCTTTCTCATTAAGAATATATGTGTCTTTACCATACTTTATCTCAATACTTCCTTCTAAAACAAATATGAACTCTTCACCTTCATGTGAAGATAGTTCAAAATCTCCTTTCTCTATATAAACATCGATTACAAAAGGTTCCATATTTCTATCACTTTTACCAGATCCTAATGAATAGAAGTCCAATGCAGATGAGGTGGTTTTACCTTCTTCACCAGAAAAGTGGACAGCTTTCTTAAACACTCCATCTTTACTTACAATCGGACCATTTTGAAGATCATCATCTAAAAATGTTCCAAGTCTAACTCCTAAAGTTTTAGATATTTTGGTTAATGGAGATAAAGAAGGGATAGACTCACCATTTTCAATATTTCTTATTAAATCCAGACTTAACTCACTTTTATTACTAAGTTCCTCAATAGTCATATTTTTTAATTTTCTTATTTCTTTTATTTTTGCTCCAATACTATTCTTCTCTTTCATATTTTACCTTTAATTACATGATTATTTAAAATAAACTTTTAGAAACATGAAATTAAAAAAATTTCATTAAATTTCTCACTTTGTTCGAAATAAACGAAAACTTCGTTTTCTAAGTTTCTCATTTCATTCGAAACAAACGGGAAATCAGAGATTTTCCTAATTTTTTCACGACCTTCAAAACAACGGAAACTGAAGTTCCCTAACTTACCTAAAGGTAAGAAAGTTTAAGAAAATCAAAGATTTTCTAACTTAACAAGTTAAGGTTCATCAAAAGTTTTTATAAGTTTAAAAAACTTCAATTTTTTACTATTTAGAAGAAACTTTTAGAAACGGAGACTTCATCTCCTAAGTTTTTCACTTCGTTCAAAACAAAAGGTTCATCAAAAGTTATTTTCCAAACTAACAAAATATATTAGTTTTAAGAAAATGATTTTACTATTTATAAAATAAAAAATTTTATAAATAATAACTTTATTTTATTAAATTAATTTT
>JAITGU010000095.1 GCA_031280375.1 Candidatus Methanovirga procula
AAGTAAACATTACAACTGATAGAAAAAAAGTATCTAAACTAATGTTATGGTCACTTAATAAATTTTCAGATAAAGTTGAATCTAAAATGAACTCTTTTTCAGATTTTTCACTCGTATTGCCTATTTTATCATAAGGTAAAATTGTTTCATCTATATCTCGAACTAAATCATAGAAAAGACTATCAAAATGTTCATTTTTATTTTTTTTCATAAGACTACCAACCAATATCCAAATTTTAATTTTAAAAATGAAAAACAAAAAAAAATCTTATTAAAAATTATTTAATTAATTTATATGCTAAATAATCTTTTAATTGTAATTCATATAATAATTAAACAAAAAATAATTATACAATAACATAACAATCATGACTTAATAGCCATTAGTATAATAATGAATAATAATATAATTTAAATGATTAATAATTTTTAACATACCATTTATAAGTATCTAAAATACCATCCCTCAGAGATATTCTGTTCTTCCATCCTAAATCAAGTAATTTACTAACATCAAGTAATTTACGAAACATTCCATCTGGTTTTGAAGTGTTAAAATATAAATCTCCTTTAAAACCAACTATATTTTTAATTAATAGAGCTAAATCTTTTATTGAAATATCTTTTCCAGTTCCCACATTAACATGACTTAAACCATTATAATTATTCATTAAGAATATACATGCATCAGCCAAATCATCAACATGTAAGAACTCTCTCATTGGTTTGCCAGTGCCCCAAATTTCAACTTTAGAATCATTACTAATTTTTGCTTCATGAAACTTACGGATCAAAGCAGGAAGAACATGAGAATCTTCTAAATTGAAATTATCATTAATTCCATATAAATTCGTTGGCATGGCAGATATAAAATTCATACCATATTGAGACTTATAATATTGACACATTTTAAGACCAGAAATTTTAGCTATTGCATAAGCTTCATTTGTTTCTTCTAAATATCCAGATAACAAAAATTCCTCTTTTATAGGCTGTTTAGAACTCTTGGGATAGATACAAGAGCTTCCTAAAAATAGTAGTTTAGTCACATTATTCTGATAAGAAGCATGAATAACATTATTTGCAATCATTGCATTTTGATAAAAAAACTCAGCAGGGCTTTTACGATTAGCTTCAATTCCACCAACTTTTGCAGCTGCAAGAAAAACAAACTCTGGTTTCTCAGACTCAAAAAAATCATTAACATCTACTTGTCGTGTTAAATCTAACTCACTATGAGGTTTAACAATAATGTTATTAAAATTTAACTCTTCAAGTCTCCTTATAATTCCAGAACCAACCAACCCATTAGCCCCTGGAACATATATTAAAGAATCTTTATCCATAGACATTGAACTAACTCCTCTATAATAAGCTCACATATTCCAAAATATAATCTTGTTATTTATTACTATTTAAATACACTATTATTTATCATTCTCTTTATTTAACATGTCTTTATTTAAAAAGTCTTTCAGATACCAGCTATAAACATCAACCAATCCATCCTTTAAAGATATTTTAGGTTTATACTCAATTAATTTTTCAATTTTATTAGTGTTGGGACAGCGTCTTTTAACAGAACCAGATGGAGCTTCTTGAATATCTAAATTAGGATTAAATCCTGAAATATCAAATAATTGCTTAGCAACTTCAATTATTTCAACTTCTTCACTGCTATTTCCAATATGCAAAATTTCGCCGTTAGTTTTATCAGATTCCATCACTAACTTAGTAGCACTCACAGCATCAAAAACATGGCAAAAAGCTCTTGTTTCATATCCACCAAATATAGGAAAAGGATTCGTCTTTATGAAAATCCTTTTACAAAATTCAGGAATAACATGATCATAACCCATTCTATGACCATAAATATTATGATATCGTACTATTGAAAACTTTACATTCTTAGATTTTAATATATTTATCGTTAGTAATTCTCCTATGATTTTACTACCAGCATAAGAAAACCTTGGATTGAAAATATCATTAATACTTAAAGGAATATCTTCTTTAGTGGGAATATACTCTTGATTCATATATTCATCAATTGTACCAGCGTAAACTTCAGATGAAGATGTGAAAAGAAATTTTCCACAGTTATCCTTATTTATCCATTCAAGTATATTCATTAAAGATAAGATATTGACTTTTAAAACATTTTCAGGATAAAGATAAAAATTTTTCGTGCCATTAATTGCAGCTAAATGATATATTTCATCATAATAATCACCAAGCTCATCGAAAAAATTTGTATTGGTCATATCTGTATTTATAAAATTAACATTAGGTTTCTGTGTGAATTCTTGAAATTCATCATCAATACTCCCACGGGATAAATTATCGATTAATGTTAATTCAGAATCAATATCATAGATACATTTCGCCAAATGAAATCCAATGAATCCAGCTCCACCAGTTATTAGCTTCTTTTTCATTATATCCTCAGTTAATGTATTTAAACAAAATTTAATTATATGGTTGTTATACCTTTTAAATTAATATTTCACTCAAAATATAGTGAACTGCAAATTTATTTCTTTATTTTCATTAATTTTAAATAAACTTTTTGTAATTTAATTGTAGTAAATTGTGATTTATTTTTTTATATTTAACTACTCCAAGTAACTTTTTGTAATTTAACATGATGAAAAAATCAATAGTTTATTCTTAAAGTATAAATTAATTAGTAACATTAAAAAATCACAAAGATTTTTAATGTTTATATAAATAAAAAATTTTATAAATAATAAATTTATTTTATTAAATTAATTTTAGTAACATTATTTATAAAAAACAATACATTTTAAATAATTAAAAATGAAATTTAAGTATTTTAATCAATTTAAAAAAAAATTACAAAAACCGAAGATTACTGAAAATCGAAGATTTTTGGTAATTTTCATAATTACAAAAATTAAAAATTACTGAAAATCCTTTGGATTTTCATAATTACAAAAATTGCAAAGCAATTTTTGGTAATTTTTGGTAACTTAAGCTCAAAATATTTAATTCGCAAAACACTACAATTTAACTCAAATAATTAGTTTAATTCATCTAATTTTTTAAATATTATTTTATCTCTGTTCATAACATTCCAAACATCAACAAAATAAGCACTTTCTTTTGCAGCCTCAAAAATTTTCTCATTTTTTAATCTGAATTCTGAATGAGGAACCGTTATAAATATTATATCTCCTTTTTTCAGCAAATCAAATAAAGGAAGATTATCATCTTCATCAGTCAAACTCTCTTCATCAGTCAAATCAATGTTAGGTTCATAAACAATAATATCATCAGGTAGCTCTCTTTCAATGTATCTTATTAATTTAGGTGTTAAACTATCTCTTACATCATCACTATCTTGTTTGAATGTATAACCTAAAATTATAACTTTTTTATTTTGTACTTTAGTATTATTTAATAAATTATCGACTAAAAATTTAGGCATATACTCATTTATTTTCCAAGAGCTTAATAAAATATCTGGAAAAGCAATAGATTCACTAATAAGTCCAAAATCTTTTCTAAGACAAGACCCAGCCGTAAACCCAGGAGAACTTATTCTATCTCGAGGATAATCATAATTTGCCATTTTTAAAATTTCATGAATATTCTCATTAAAATTTTCTGCAATAATTGCAAATTGATTTCCAATAGCAAAATTTATGTATCTATTAGCATTATTAAAAAGTTTAACTAATTCTGCAGATAAATAATTTGTTCTAAATGTTTTTTTTGTTAATAATGAAAAAATTTCATTAGCTTTTTCAAAACTATTTTCATCTTCTACTCCAATAATTTGGGGCAATTTTCTCAATTCTTCATAAGCTTTTCCTTCAACAATTCTTTCAGGACAAAAACTTAAGAATAAATTTTCACCTACCTTAAACTTCGTGTTTTTCTCCAAATAATTTCTAATATATTCTGTTGTTTTAGGAGCAACAGTGCTTCTAAGAATAACATTCTGAAACTCAACTAAATACTTCATAGCTTCTTTTAGAACATCTTTTATTTGAGAAATATCTGCTTCAATATGCGGTAATAGAGGTGTTCCAACGCTAATGATAATATTTTTAGATTTTGAAATAACAGTATAATCATTTACTACATTAAACTCAACATCTTTTATCAATGAATTAAATTTTGGTTCATGGAAAGGCATTTGATTTTCATTAACTTTTTCAATTATATTTTTGTTTTTATCAATACCAATGACTCTTAGACCTAACTCTGCTAAACATAATCCCAAAGGTAAACCAACCCTTCCAGTTCCTATAATAACAACATCATAATTAATCAAAACTATCACACCCAATATAATCTTCAAATATTTCGTTAATCAATCACCTAATAATTGAAACAAATCATGTATTATCATTTGTGGATTATCCACAATCAATTTAACTACTTCATCAATGTTTTTAAGTAAATTATCAATTTCATACCCATTATTATAGGCATTAACATATCCACAATATAATTCAAAATCTTTAACAACATTTTTATCAAAATAAAAGAAGTAAGAGTCATCCTCATTTAGCATTTTATTATATTGAATCGGTTTTTTAGAATAGCTATCATCCAGATAGTTATTATCTCTATTATCAAATATATCACCAAAATAGTTATATTGAATGTATATTTTTCTTTTAGAAGTTAAATAATCTTTTATTAAATCTTCAGGATTAAAATAACGAGAATTATTTATATATGACTCCTTCAAATCTTTCAGAGAATTTAAAAAGTCTTTAATATAGATATTATCATTTACCTCTAAAAATAGAGGAATACTACGAGCAAAATATCCAAAAGCATTAAAACTTCTACTGTCATCTCTTCCATTAAAAACAAAGTTTATTAAGATATTGTTAACATTTAAAAATTTAGTTAAACAGATTACAATTGCAGATAAAAACAAATCATGCTCTGAAACTTTATATCTTTTTAAAAAAATAGCAAAACTATCTTTCAAAACAATAGATTTGAGGCTGAAAGTATATTCTTCATTAATCGGTGTTGGATTATTATAGAATCCCAAATGGAAATTAGCCACTTGCTTAAGAAAATAGTTTTTTGATTTTTCTTTATCTATAGGATTAATATTAACTTGATCCAAAGTGTAATCAAAATAATCATATTCTTTTATATCAACACTATCAGAATAATATTCTTTAATCAAATCCATGATAAAAATATCTATACTAAGTAAATCAGCTATAATATGATGAATATCCATTAATAAATTCACTTTATTGTTGTGGTAATACAATTCAAACCTAAATAAAGGAGGTTCAAATATATCAAAAGGTTTAAGAAATTTTTTTTCTATTTTTTCAGTTAATTTTTTATTAAATATTTTGATATCTACTTTATAATCATCATTTCTTTTCTGATAAACAGTATCATCAACGATTATAAAGCTTGTTTTAATATAATTATTGACTTCAATAGTTTTAATTAAGGCATCTTTCATTTTGAAAACATCAACATCTTTAAAAGTTAAAACATAACACAGGTTAGGAAGTAAAGAATCAAAATTTTCCTTGATAAAATTATAATAATTACTTTGAATAGAAGTTAAAGGATAACAATCTCTTAATTCATATTTGGTGTATGTTGAACCTTTGTTTTCAATTATCTTACTAATCTCTAAAATATTCATATTGTATGCTTCTTCAAATATAAGATATAATTTATATTCTACTAAAATTTTATTTAACAGTTTGATCATTGATAAGGATGTGAGACCAATGCTAATTAAACTATTTGTCACCCCAAAATCATCATAACCTAAAATATCAACACACAAATCAAATAATTCCCTTTCTAAGTCTGTGGAAGGTTTAACAATTTCTTTAATATTATCATCATGATTTTTTAAATCTTTCACATTAACCTTACCTGTAGATGTCTTTGGAAACTCCTCCAAATAAACATAAACTTGAGGAACCATAAAACCAGGCAACTTATCCACCAAATGACCCTTAATCATCTCTTTAATCTTAACAATCTCATCATTCATTAAAGATTTTGACTTTGTAGTGAAATATAATGTTAAAACCTGATCATTATTTTTATTGTTAATTGTGACAATAGCTTTTTCAACTCCAATATCTTCTGGTACATTGTTTTCTATCTCACCAGGATCAATTCTCTGACCCCTAAGTTTAATCTGATTATCCAATCTGCCAAGAAGAACAAAATCCTCCCCCACACTTTTCACTAATTCGCCTGTTTTAAAAAAAGATGTATCCTTTATTTTAATGAATTTCTTTTTAGTGAGTTCTTCATCATCATAGTAATTTTCAGCTAAAGTTTTACCACCAATTAATAATTCACCAGCAATGCCTTGAGGTAATGGATTATTATCCAAATCAGCCACAATTTCATTGAAGAATTGCACAGGTTTGCCAATGAACTGATTATATTCATAAATTAATTTAATATTTGAAAGAAATGTTTCAGAAGAACCATAAACATTAACCAAACTAATATCTTTGTTTAAAGATTTAATTCTATTTATTAAATCAGGAGTGTGTTTTTCACCTAAAAAAACGATCATCTTCAATTTTTTAATCAAATCCTTAATCTGATCCAATTCTAAATATTCATTTAACTTAGAAGGTACGGTAACAATCATATTAAATTTAGTTCTCTCATAAAGGCTAAACAGTTCACGAGGATCAGTTAATTGTTTTTCATTGTTTAAAACAATGGTTATTCCATAACTTAAAAAAATAAGTAGCTGCGAAAAAAAAGCTACTGTAAAATTTTGCCCTAAGTCAAGTAAATATTTATCATCACCACCAAAATTCAAATTTGTTAACTTGAAAATAGATCTTAAGCTATTAGTATCTGGTATTGAATTATGGGACAAAGTTACACCTTTAGGAGAACCAGTAGACCCAGAAGTATAAACAATACATAAAATATCAGCTGATTTTAAATCAACATGTGGTAACCGTTCATTTTCCCCATTAATAAGTCCGTTAATATCAATACAATATGTGCCATTGCTTTTAGAATACTTATTACAGAAGCTATTGCCGTTATTCTCAGAATTATTTTCAAAGTATGTGTAAGGATGTAAATCTTTAGAATATGGGAGAGTTTTATCTATAAAAACTTTAAAAGAAATTAAAAACCTTGTATCAGTTTGATCCTTTATGAAGTTAATCCTATGGGTAGGATCATCAGGACTAACAATTATAAACACTCCGCCAGCCTTGATAACACCAAAAATACTGCTAATAAGTTTACTATCTCTATTCAAGACAATGAGTACTTTATCTCCTTTTCTTAATCCTCTTTTAATTAACTCATTAGCAATAATATTAGATTCCAAATCCAAATCATTAAAAGTCAAACTCCTATCAACAGCCACCAAAGC
>JAITGU010000097.1 GCA_031280375.1 Candidatus Methanovirga procula
GAAGAAGTTATATAAGACTATTGAAAGTATTGAAGTTTATTTAGATCTTCAAAGAGTTAAATGGGATCAAAATCATGGAAAAATTATTTCACCCACTGAATTTTTTACATAGTCAAAAAACTTCAATTTTTTACTATTTAGAAATTTAAATCTTAAGTTCACAACATTGATTAATATATTTTTTAAATTAAATTTTTATAAAATAATAATTTTTATTTCTTAAAAAAATAGTTATAATCGATGATTTATTCTATAAAAGATAAATAGTCTATTACTAATCAATGAAAAAAAAAACAATCATTGAGTGTTTAATATGATGTAAACTATCTAATTGAAATGATTATTAAAACTTCTAATAAATATATTAATTAAGAAAATTAAATGATATGTAAAGTACAACGATAAGTTATGTGTTAATAGGAGGGAGGATTAATGACCGTTAAAAGTAATACAAACAAAGATAATAATGACTTTTTAATCAAGTTTCTTGAGGAAAAATTCAGTGATCAAAATACAAAATTTGACACTATTAATAAAAAATTTGATAACATTGACGATGAATTAAAAGAAATAAAAGAAGATAATAAAAAATTGAAAGTAGATATAGATAATATTAAGAATAATCATTTTAAACATGTCGCTGATAAGTTGAAAGAACTTGAGTTAGGGTTTAAAAATGAGATAGGTGGGTCAAGGATAGAATTTAAAGATGAAATTAATAATATGAAAGTGAACTTTAAAGATGAAATGGACAAAACACGAACGGAGTTTAAAAATGAGATAGGTGGGTCAAGAATAGAATTTAAAGATGAAATTAATAATATGAAAGTGAACTTTAAAGATGAAATGGACAAAACACGAACGGAGTTTAAAAATGAGATAGGTAATGCACGAATGGAGTTTAAAGATGAAATGAATAATTTATGTGGTGATTTTAGGGAGTTGAAAGGTAGTTTTAATATCATCCGTCCCGTTGGTGTAACAATAGCTGCAAGTATAGTTTTATCAGTCACCAAATACTTATTTTTCACTTAGAGATGATTTGCACAATAAATTTCTAATGTTTTTTAAAAATAGTTAGATTCATATGTTAAACACAGACTTTAAATAATAATAAAAGTACTGTGGATGATTTTCACTTCTCAATTTCTATTTGGAACAAATGAAATGAGAGTGAAGAAAATCAGAGATTCATTTGTATAAGAAATGAGATGTTATCATATCAAAGAAAACATGCAAATAATTAAGACATATATTAGATGCACTAAATATTTGTAATGTCCGTTTTAGAGAAGATTTAAAAAAAAGAAATTAAAAAAAAGAAAAAGGAATTTAACCTAAAATACTTTTTATATCGTGTTTTGGATCTCCTATTGGAGTTAAATTAAAGGTTTCAACTAAATAGTTGGCAATATCATCATTAGCCCAAGCAGGTAAAATAGGACCAAGGAGAATATCTTCCTTACCTAAAGATAAAAGACTCCAAAGAATAGCTACAGCTTTTTGCTCCATCCAACTGCAAACAATAGTTAATGGTAATTCATTTAATTCAAGCTCGAAGAGCTCACATAAAGCAACTGCAAGGTCAACAGCAACGATAGCATCATTACATTGTCCAAGGTCAATTAATCTTGGAATACCTTCAATGTCACCTAAATCTAAATCATTGAATCTGTATTTACCACAACCTAAGGTTAGAACAACTGTATCTTTAGGTAATTCTTCTACAAATTCCCTATAATAATTGGTTTTAGGAAGTGGAGAATCGCATCCACCAACTAAGAAAAATCTTCTGATTTTTCCACCTACAACAAGTTCTTTAATTTTATCAGCAAAAGAAAGAATAACACCTAATCCAAATCCTGTAGTTAAAGTGGTTTTTTCTTCTTCCTGTAAGTCTCCAAGTTCAATAGCTTTATCTATTAATGGTGTGAAATCATAGCCATCAATATGCTCTACTCCAGGAAGATTAACTGGATCTATTGTAAACATTCTCTCATTGTAAGAATTTTTTGGTGGTGTAAGAACACAGTTAGTGGTTCCTAAAATAGCTACATTATATTTATCAAAGATCATTTTTTGGTCAAACCATGGCCCACCAAGCTGTCCTACTAAATGATCATATTTTTTGAGTTCAGGATACCCATGTGCAGGCAACATTTCTGAATGTGTGTAGATATTGATACCTTTACCTTCTGTCTGTTCTAATAGTTTTTCTAATGATTTAAGATCGTGACCTGTGACTAATATTCCTGGACCTTTAATTGCACCGATATTAACAGTTTCTGGACTTGGTTCTCCATAATTATCAATATGTGTCTTTTTAAGAAGGGTCATTACCAATAGATTTATTTTCCCTGCCTTTAATCCATAATCGATTAAACTTTGCAAGTCAAAATTTGTATTTGTTAAGGTTGCATACAATCCTTCGGTTAAGAATTCATCTATTTCAGTATCATTAACTCCAAATTCATTTAAAAGATAGTTATATGCTGAAATTCCTTTAATTGCAAACAATAAATTATCTTGTAATTTAGCTATGGTCTGATTTTTCCCACACATACCTATTTTAGTACATCCAGTTTCATTTCCAGCTTGAGAACATTGATAACAAAACATATCCACTTGATTATTACTCATTGTAACATCTCCAAAAATTATAGCACCAATTTTTCATGTCTTATTATATAGTGCTTGTGTTAAATTTAATTTAGTTTATATATAAATGTTTTGTAACTAATAGAGTATAATTTAAAACAAACATTAGAAGATTTAAAATTTAAAGCCAATGCTGTCAACTTAAGCAATAGAACTCCTAAATCTTAAAATATTTAATTAATATTTTTATAATCTGGAGCTTTAAATCATTTTAATAACAAACAAATTTTAATAAAATTTATTAGCTTGACAGCACTGAATTTAAAGCTTAATTTCCATTCAAAGCATTGTTATTTTTAATATTTATCTAAATTAAATTTAATGCTTTATTTTATAAATAAAATAAAAAGATATAATATCTCTTCCATAATATCAATGTTTTATAAAAAATTATTCAATTATAAAAATTTTAAATCATCAACAGCCTTAATCAATGTTTCAATTCTTTTTATTCTAAGATCAGTTGATTCTCCATCATTTGATTCAAAAATAATAGTTGGAGTTCCAGAGCGAATTATTGGAATAGTGACAAATTTTGGGCTTGTTTGAGGCTCGGGATAGAAATAAATCAATGTTTTATTGGTGTTAGCTATTATTCTTTCTGCGATATTCTTAGAATCAGAACTATTATCTGGTGCAAATAGAGAATCTGTTTTAGCATAACCTGAAGCAGCTTCATTTGAATGAATATCCATAACAAGACTATAGTTTCCTTTAGTTATGTTTGGCACTACAAATTTTTGCCCTAAAACTTGACCATGCATTCTACCAGTCTCATAAACATTAGGCTGGTCAGTGACATTAATTCTATAAATGTAATAACAATATTTCAGTGATTTATCCTTAAACAAGATATCGTAAGCTGTTTTATGAGCAAATGATTCTAATGGGTGAATTCCTATAATGTATGCTATTCTGATATTTGAACTTGTATTTCCAATAGGACCAATTAACTCAACAGAACCATTACTATTTGAGCCTAAAAGTTTGAATTCTAATTGTTTAGAGTGTATTGTATTGTTCATAAAATTGTTTGAAAATATTAATGCTAAAAATATTATTATTATGGTTATAACTATAAATATTGACTTTTTACTCATATTTTTTCTCCACATTATACAAAACTTATTTATTATTTAATAAGTTATATAATTATTTATTAAAATATAAAAATATAAAAACTTTCTATAAGAAACAGTATTTCCTAATAATGAAATATATATATATAGTCATTTTTGAATATTTTATAAAATTACTGAAAATCCTTTGGATTACTGAAAATCCTTTGGATTTTCATAATTACAAAAATTGAAAATTTTTGGTAATTCTAATATTTAATATATATTATTATAAATTTAATTTAAAGATATTTTATAGGATATAATTAAATTATTATAGGATATAATTAAATTAATAATTGATAAACATAACCATATGACTATAATAGGAAATATAATGATTCAAACTTTGACTAAAGAAAAAACAGACTGAAAAACTAAAATATAAGTAAAAGGTGATTTATGGATTTAAATTACATATTATTTATGTGATCTTATCTTTAGCTGGTTGGATTTATTGGGATCAAGAAGAGAAGTTGAACAAAAAATACAGGTGGTTTGTAAAAAAGCTCAGTGAAATTTATTAATATTTATTTGACTGGAATAAAAGAGGTAAATAGAAAATCTAATGAAAAACTTAGAATATAATTTAAAATAGTTATCTGAAAAAATAGAATAAAGTGATAGGAATATAACTTTTAAAACATTGAAAATAGAAAAAATTATTTTTTAATTGGTGGAACATAATTCTTTAACATTAATGATAATGAAATAACAGTTAAGGAACTTAATGCCATTGTTAAACCAGCGAATTCTGGTTTAAAAATTATTCCAAAGTAAGGATAGAGTATTCCAGCAGCTATCGGGATTAAAGTTATATTGTATATGAATGCCCAGAATATATTTTCTCTTATTCTTCGAATAATCTTTCTGGAAACTTCAATAGCTACTATAACATTTTCTAAATCTCCATTAATGATAACCATATCACCACTTTCAGTGGCTATGTCTGTTCCTGTTCCAAGAGCTATTCCTATATTTGCACCAGTGATAGCTGGAGCATCATTAATTCCATCACCAACAAAAAGAATATTCTTCCCTTTTTCTTGAATAGCTAAAATTTTATCTAATTTTTCTGTTGGTAGGACTTCAGATATTACATTATCAATATCTACTTTCTCACCAATATTTTTAGCTGATTTTTCATTGTCTCCTGTTAAAATTGCTGTCTCTATTTTAAGTGATTTTAATTCTTCTATTGTTTTCTTGGAATTTTTCTTTATTTCATCTGTTAATGTTAAAATCCCTATTATTTCATCTTCAACAGCTACAACAACGGTTGTTTTCCCTTTGTCAATGAATTTTAAATATTGTTCTTTAAATTCTGGAGTAATAGCTATTTCCTGATTTTTTATTAATCTAATGTTGCCAATAAACACTTTTTGATCGTTAATAATGGCTTTTAAACCTAATCCAGGCATATTCTTAAATGATTCTATGTTTAATAAGTCTATTTTTTCTTTTTCAATTAATTCATTAATTGATTTAGCTATTGGATGTTTGGAATTTTTCTCAATTGAACCTGCATATTGCAGTATTTCATCTTTTTTCTCATTTGGATAAACATCTTCAATCACTGGTGAGCCTATGGTTATTGTTCCTGTTTTATCAAAAATAGCCATGTCAATATTTTTAAAATTTTCTAAGACCTCACCATTTTTAACCAGTATTCCATATTGAGAGAGTTTTCCAATTCCCACTGTCACAGCTGTTGGTGTTGCTAATCCTAATGCACAGGGACAGGCCACAACTAAGATTGAAATTAGTGTGGTGATTGAGAACAATAGACTTTCATTTAAAATAAGGTACCAGAGCAGAAATGAGGAAATAGCTATTATTATTATGGTTGGGATGAAGTATCCCACAACTTTATTTGCTAAGTTTACTGATGATGGTTTTAAACTACTTGCTTTTTCTGTTAAATCAATGATTTGGGAGAGAATAGTGTCTTTTCCAACTTTAATAGCTTTTATTCCTATTGTTCCATCTTGGTTAATCGTTCCACCAAAAACTTCATCATCTAATGCTTTATTTTTAGGTATTGGTTCCCCAGTAATCATTGATTCATCAACATAGCTATTTCCTTTTATAACCAAACCATCTGTCGGGATTTTCTCTCCATGTTTGACAATTAATAAATCATTGATTTGTATATCTTCAATTAAAACCTTTTTTTCTATTCCATTCACTAACAATGTGGCTTTTTTTGCTTGTAAATCAATGAGTTTTTTTATTGCCTCTGTTGTTCTTTTTTTTGCTTTATCTTCAAGATATCTTCCAAGAAGCAAAAATGATGATAGCATAATAGATGTTTCATAAAACATAAAACTTGAGTTAAGCAGAATATTGAAGGTTCCTAAAACACTTGAGCTAAAAGCCACAAGTATTCCCATTGAATACATAACATCCATATTCAACTGCTTATGACTGATTGATTTATAGGCTACTTTTAAAATAGGATGTGAAACATAATAAAAAGGAATAATAGCTATTATTAACATTAAATAATGTTTAAATGGAAGATGAGTATACATTAATAACATTAATATTGCTGAGAAGGTGAAACCAACAACTATTCTATTTTTTTTATCATTTACTTTATTAACAGCATTTTTATCAGCTGTTCCTATAAATTCAAATCCTAAATCTTCGATTGTTTTTTTCATATCTTCAATTGAGACAACCGATTTTTCATACAATACATTGGCTATTCCATTAGCTAAATTTAGATCTACTTTATAGATTCCATCTAAATCAGATAAATTTTTTTCAATATTATTGACACATACTGTGCAATGGATTTTAGCTATTTTAATCCTAATTTCATCTTTTTTTATTTCAAATCCAATAGCTTCAATAGCTTGATTGATGTTCATAATGTGAATTTTCTCTGGATCATATTTAATCAATGCCTTGTTTAAACTTAGATTTACATCTACACTAACTACACCACTAAGCTTTTTTAATGCATTTTCAATGTTTAAAGCACAATTAGCACAATGCATCCCATTTATTGAAACTTGGATATTTTTATAAACCATGATAATTATTCTATTTTGTTGTCTTAATTAATCTATTGTTTTAAACTAATGTATAGACAATTTAATTATAAATGTTTATATATTATGAGTTCATATTATATAATATGAAACATAGAATTTTAAACTCTTGTTTTGATGAAGAAACATAAGCATTTAATAAGCGATACCATTAGATAGAATTCCGATGAAACTATGGGACCATCTGAAAAATATGATTATCAGTATAAAAGAAATGGAACAGCCAATATTTTTGTTGCTGTTGATCCTAAAGGGAGGTAAAAGAGACATAAAAGCACAATGCACTAGAAAGGATAAGTAATAAAGATCTATTAATTAGTGAATACTACAGCTGTTCAAAGCATTAGAAACGAAAATAAATCTACAATAAGCTGGAATTTTACCAAAGAAATATGCAGATAAAAAATTATCAAAATATTATATCTAAAATAAAACAATTAAAATTAAATTGTC
>JAITGU010000143.1 GCA_031280375.1 Candidatus Methanovirga procula
TGTAATATAATATGATTAAAAGGAAGGTAATATAAATGAAAAAATTTGGTTTGTTAATTTTAGCCATGTTACTAACATCTTTTGTTAGTGTAGGTGCTGTCTCTGCTCAGCAAGTGATTATTAAATCTCCAAGCCCAATCATATATGTAGCAAATTATGAATGCAGATTTTATGATAGTGAAGGTAAACACCTTACTTCTGATGATTTTAGTGGTACCTTCTTAGCTGGTCAGAGTGATGTTAAAAAGACAATTCCTTCAGATGCTGCTACACTCATTTTTCATGGAAAAGCAGTAGGGGGTGGTTCTCAAACTCTCAGTATTGAAATTACTGGAACTGGAGATATTTTGATTTATTATGATGACATTACCCACTCTTGGAGATGGAAATATAGACCTGTTTGGCTAAAGAATGTGGTTGGATAAAATCCTGTGATTTGTCTTGGTCTGTGATTTGTCCTGGAAATTGATATACACTAAAGAGTTTCTATAAACCAAGTATCCAAAATTTTAGATTTTTAAATTTTCGGTTCTGGATTTAAATCCAAAACAAAGAACTTTTAGTAAATATATTAAAAATCTAAGTTAATATAATCTCTCACTAGTGTTATGAAAGTTTAATTTTCAGGATAGTTTAATTTTAAGTAGATAAATATAATGTCTGGTGATTTATATGTTTTTTAAAGATTCTTCCTTTGTTTTTTTATTGCCTTTGTTTTTTTTATTGATATTAACATTATGTGTTTTTAATATTTATGGTGGTTATAGTGATAGTATTGACCGTTTAGTGCTTAGTAGTGGAAATGATGGTGTAATTTACTTGAATAATCATTATTATGGTGGTGTTGGAAATAGGAATATTGTTATTTCTAAAAATTTAACGATTATAGGCAATAATAATACTGTTATTGATGGTAATTTGCAATCAAGAATATTTAAAGTGAATCCTAATTGTCATTTAACTCTTCTTAATCTTAGTTTAGTTAACGGATCTTCTGATAGAGGAGGACTAATTTATTGTTCAGATAATGCTTCTTTAGATATTACTAATTGCAAATTATCAAATTCTAAAGCTATTTACGGTGGTGCAGGAATATACCTTAGTAATAGTGCCTGTCTCTCTAACATTATAAATTGTAGTTTTATAGATAATAATGTGGATGCTTATTATGGTGGTGCTATATTTAATAATAACAGTAGTTTGAATATAGAGAATTCGGTTTTTAAGGATAATCATGCTCATTTTGGTGGTGCAATCTATAACAAGTTATTTTCAACGAAAAAAACTAATATAGTTAATTCTACTTTCGAATCTAATAATTGTGATGCTAATGGTGCTGCAATTTACACAATTGGTGGTTCTGGCTCCAAAATTCAAGGATCAAACTTCACAAGAAATTATATAAATCCTGACATAGGTAGTTATGGTGATGGTAGTGCATTATGTGTAGATGGAACCAAAGATTTCAATATCATAGACACAAACTTCAAAGAAAATAAGGCTGTTAAAGGTGCTTGTATATTCAATACTAATGATGGTGAAGTTAATATACTGAGCAGTAATTTAACAAAAAATATTGCTGGAGCTGGCGGTGCAATATACAACGATAAAGGAGCTGTCTATATTACAGATATTTCTAACATAAAAAATAATATTGCATACTCTCATTATGGTGGTGCCATAGTTAATAAAGGTTTTATTAAGATGACAATTAGTAATATAGATAACAATAGCTGTAATAGATATGGTGGTGCGATTTATTCTACTACAGGGGATATTGTTATAGGTGATTGTGAATTAAATAATAATATTGGAAATGGGACTGGTGGAGCGATAAGTGCAACTGATACAAATATTGAGGTTACTACTACAGAATTTAGAAATAATGTTGCTGGAACTGGAGGAGCCATTCATGCCAATAATTGCAAATTAAACTTTACTAATAGTCGAAGAGGAGATAATTCCTTTGTAGGTAACACTGCTACTCAATTTGATGGTGGAGCATTATTTTTAATGGGTCAAACAAATGGCTTCATATACAACACAGTATTTGAATCTAACAAATGTTCAGGAAAGAGTGGTAGAGGTGGTGCAATATTCTATGGTTCTGATATAAAATGCATTAATAAAACAACTAATACCACAGGTTCATTAGTGTTGTTAGACCTGATTACCTATTCAGGTAATACTGCAAATCGTGGTTCTAATGTTTACAGTAGTAAATATGGTGATATTGGAGCTATTGGAAGAAAATAGTGGATATATATGCTTACTTTATAAAGAAAATATATTTTTAATTAATATTAATTATATAAAATAAAAAATGTTTAATGGTGTTGGTATTTTATGGTTTTTAAGAAGTTAATTGGGTTTGTTTTAGTGTTTATGCTACTTTGTGCTAATGGTCAGCTTATTTATGCATTTATTGACAATAATAATTTGGATAATTCAAGTAAAAGTTTTTTTAATAATGTAAGACAATCATTTAATGATTTAAATTCTAATCTAAGGAGTTTTGGTGATAATGTTCATGAGGCATCTGAATTAGGTCTGGGTGTAGCCTTTGGCACAACAGTTATTGTTGGTCCTAATGAGGAATATAAAAACCTTAAGGATGCTGTTGAACATTCTAAATCTGGTGATACTTTACTGCTTGTTCAAGGTAACTACACTGGAGAGGAAAACACAAATATTAATATTAGTCATGATTTAAAAATAAAAACTCTTGTACCATTTGCAACATGGATAACATATAACAACACTGATTATTCCCATGAAGAGTTTTACAAATTATTTTCAAACCCTAATGACTCTGAAAACATGCTTCCTAAGGAAGTAATGAATAATAGTATTGAGCACAAGGAAAATGCCACGATTTTAAATGGTGATGGTAAACAAATATTCAATGTAAATAATGGTGTTAATTTTGAGCTTAATGGCCTTTTTTTAGTCAATGGTAGTAGTTTAAAAGGTGGTGCGATACATAATAAAGGAAACTTAAAAATAAATGATTCCTATTTCATTAACAATCAAGTTTTTGATGATAATGTTCGTGACCAAGATAGAGGTTATGGTGGTGCAATATACAATGAAGGAAATTTAAGTATAGATTCAACAAACTTCGAAAATAATAGAGCAGAAGATTACTCTTATGGAGGTGCAATATACAACGATGGCACTATAAGTTCATTAAACAATTGTATGTTCCAAAGTAACTATGCTGATAATGGTGGTGGTGCAATATATAATAAAAATAAAATATCTTCAATAAATAAATGTATATTCATGTATAATAGTGCTGATAGTACAACAAGTCATGGTGGTGGAGCTATACTTAATGAAGGTAATGATGAAATTAGTTTTAAAGGAGTCACATTTTATTCTAATCTTGCTATTTCAGCGGGTGGTGGAGCTATAGATTCTTATTCTTCAAAACTTACTTTTGATGATACAAACTTTATACTTAATTTTGGATCTTATGGTGGAGCTATAAGGTCATTAAGTGCTGATTCACTTAAATTATATAACAGTTCATTTAACTACAACACAGCTGACCATCAAGGAGGTTCTCTTTATTTCACAGGTGATAATTTTAATTCCAGGTATTCCAATTTCACTGGTAATGTAGCTAATCATGATGGTGGAGGATTATACTTAGGATCATGCGGTAACAGTGAAATCCATTATAACAATTTCACTATGAATGTTGGTGATAATGGTGGTGCAATATATCAAGATGGAGGTTATTTAAACTTGGAAACTAATTTTTTAATCTTTAATTCAGCAAACCAAACCACAAGTAATGGTGGTGCAGTATACACTAAAAATGGAATGTTTAATATAAATAACAATACTTTTGATAGAAATTATGCTATTGGTAGTGGAGGAGCAATATATAATCAAAACAGTAAAGGGTTAATAAATTATACAATTTTACATGAGAATTTTTGTAATGATAATGGTGGAGCATTATATAATAATCATTTCAATGTTTCTATAAATAACTGTTCAGTTTACAGCAACTATGCCATAGGCAGTGGCGGTTCTATATACAATGATAAAGAGGGAACCAATTTTTTAGTGAATCAAACATTGTTTGGTAACAATACAGCGAATAAAGATGGTGGTTCAATATGCAATCTTGCAGACAGTTTTTTCACTTATTTCTCTGGTTTTGGATCAAGTAAAACAGTAGAAGGATCTGGCGGAGCATTATATAACAAGGGAAATAACATAATCATTGAATTAAGTAATTTTCAATATAATTTTGCAGAGGAAGATGGTGGAGGAATATACAATAATGGAAATGCTATAAGCACAACAAATGTAAATATGACAGGTAATATGGCTCATGGATATGGTGGAGGGTATTATGATGAAAGTAATCATTTACAAGCAGAACTCACAAATTTTAAAGACAATGCTGCAGGAAAACGAGGAAATGATTACTACACAGAATCTGATAAAGAAGCTGTTATAATTGGAACTATGATAGGTTTATCAGTTATTTTGATAGTGATAACTGCAGTATCTATTATTGTTCCTGCTGCTGCTGGATTATATGGTGCAGTTGCAGTTGGTGCAACAGCTGCAGGTTGGAGTGCTGGTGTTTGTACAGCAGCTGTATATGGTGTGCAAGCACTTGTTGCGATATGTGCATCACTAATATTTATAGGGATCGAAGAGGCTATATCATCGGCTTGTCCTGAGTTTGAAGAATGGGAGTCAGAATACTGGTATATAGCAACTATTGTGTTTGTTGTTTGTGCTGTAGGCACTGCTCTTATTACATCACATATTGTTGATGGTATTTATACACTTGCGGGAGCTTTGAACCATATAGGAATTAATGGCTCAATGGCAATATCTGCTGGAGCTGCAATAGATTTTATAAATAGTTTAGCTAAAGGATTAGCAGTTGGAGGGGCAGTAGCAGCCGTTATTGGGAGAATTGCTTATGTTGTTGGAATTTTGTTTCAATATGTTCATTTGGATGATTGGCTTATTAATCTTATAGCTTTAGGGAGTAAAGGAGTTAGTAAATGAATCATTTAAAGCGTTAAAAATCCCATAAGTTATAGTTTTTTTTGGTGAATGTTCATTTAAAGAAGGTTTATATAGTGTTTTGCAAAATTAATTATTTTGAACTTAAATTACCAAAATCAAAGATTTTTGGTAATTTTCTTTAAATTCTTTTTTTTTTCAAGGAATGATGAGTTTTAACGAATATTATGGACGGTTTTATATAAATCTAAGCTTTATTGTAAGCCATTTTATACTTTTT
>JAITGU010000134.1 GCA_031280375.1 Candidatus Methanovirga procula
GTTTCTCATTTCATTCGAAACAAACGGGAAATCAGAGATTTTCCTAAGTTTCTCATTTCATTCGAAACAAACGGGAAATCAGAGATTTTCCTAAGTTTCTCATTTCATTCGAAACAAATGAAAACTTCGTTTTCTAAGTTTTTCACGACCTTCAAAACAAATGGGAATTTCATTCCCTAATTTTCTCATTTTATTTGTTCGTCCCATTAGGAGAGGTACCATTCGGTGAAGTACCATTAGGAGAGGTACCATTTGGTGAAGTACTATTCGGTGCAGTATTATTTGGGACAACAATTGTTGGTTGTTTATTAACAATTGTAGGGTTAAAATCACCGTCGTCAACTGTTGCCATCTTACTACTTTCATTAAAGTCAATAGCATTTAAATGAATATATTCTTTAACATAATCTCCTGTAAACAATGCAGCAATATTGCCTGCCCCTAACCCAACAATAGCTATGAGAATTATTATTAAAATATTTGCTTTTCTTACTGGATTCAACATACCACCTGTTCATTATGACTTAAAACCTAAATTTGAAATGATCACATTTAATTATTATGTTTATATTTAATTTATAATTCATATATTATATAATAAAGTTTCTTTTCATATTAATATAATAAATATTATATTATTAAGAATTGTCTAAATTAAGAATTATCTTAATCCAATAATTTTAATCACCAGTTTATTACTCACTGACATAGCTATTTGGTTAGTTTGTAGCTATTTTTCATTATCATGATTTTCATTATGTATTGCTATCTCAGTTACTAATTTATTAATATTCTGATTTATATTTTCAATCTTTAAGTATAATCTAAAAATCAAATAATAGGTACCTAAAATACCAATGATTATTAATAAATCCAATCCTCTCCCAATACCTAAACGATTTGCTAAAAATGTGGTAGAATCAGGGGATAATGAAATAACAAATAACATAATCCATAAACACACCCATAAAACAGTTGTCTTTAATGAAATCCTCCCATTATTATAAATCTTTAAAACAAAAAAAATTGTTAAAACAGCTAAAATTATAAATAAAATTTGATATATTCCTAATAATCCAAACACTACCTCACCTTCTTCAACATCTGAGAAAAATAATATAATTATTACCATTAAAATATCATTAGCTTAATAATATTGAAATTCTATTTAAGAACATCAATGATCATTTTAAACAAAATTTTCATGCCTACAAAAATGTTCGTGCCTTTATTTTGAGTTTCATCTGTGTAAATAGTTTTTATAGTAACTTCTTCAAGTTCTAAATGATTTTTATGAATTTCTTTAATGAACTCTGATGAAACACCATAACCACGAGATAAAATATTGAGTTTTGGTATAACTTCAGATTTAAAAGCTCTTAAACCTGACTGAGAATCTTTAACCTTAATTTTGTAAAAGAAAAAAGTCATAAAATTCATCATATTATTTGCAAACCTTTTGGTTGTTGGCATATCTTCAAAAGGTCTTGCACCAATAACAACTTGAGCATTACCGAGTTTTAAAGGAAGACAGACATTTTTTACATCTTCAAAAGCATGTTGACCATCAGCATCAAATGTAACAACATAATCAGCTCCTTTAAGAAGAGAAAAAATCATCCCTGTTTTTAAAGCAGCTCCTAATCCTCTATTTACTGGATGGTGGAGAATGAATACATTATCAGGATACTTTGATTTAGATCCTTTAACTATTTCATAGGTTCTATCAACAGAGCCATCATCTACAATAACTATCTTATATCCTCTTTTTGCTAATTCCTCTACAATTGAACCTACAGTTTTTTCTTCATTAAAAGCTGGAACAACAATAAAAACTCCTACAGTATCTTCAACAGCATCATCACTATTTTTTGAAGAAATTATATTCTTGTTCATAGATAAACCTTATAGACAAACCTTAAACTTTAAAAAGATATTAATTAAAAATATATTATGCTTATTAAAATCATTAGATATTTATTAAAGACATTATATATTTAGAGTCTCACCATATATTAATTGCAATTAGATATTAAAGTGTCATAGGTATTTTTAAAGTTCATTGTATTTAAAATTTAAATAAAATCATGAATTGGACATAATATTAAAAGTTAAATATTTGAAAAACTAAATATCAAAATCATAAAGGTAATGCATCATCTTTACCTTCTCTTTTGCCCTGCCCTGCTTCTCGAGCAAATAATTTTGGCTTAAACAGCATTTTTATAAGATTTTGAGCATGATCTCTTGCTCTACTTTCTGCTAAAATTTTCAACTCTTTATCATCATTTTCTTCATCTTCATGGACAAAAACTTCTAATATATGGGTGTTAGTCATTAATTGAGCATTTATAAGTCCAGTAGATGCTTCATGAGCACACATTTTATCTTTAGTCTTTGGTCCTGGCATTCCAAGAGCCATTACAATTTCACAACATTCTTCTTCAATTAATTTTTTAGAAGCCACAGGAAGGTCTTTAATCCCTGGAACAGTCCGCCTAATAATTTTTAAATCTGTGGCATTTTTTTTAAGTTCATCAATAGCTGATGTTCCCATATCAAAACGGGCAAAAGTAGTATCACAAATCCCGATAGCTTTCACTAAATCACCTAAATATAACTAAAACCTGAACAATATCTAACAGGTCTAACTAATAATCATCATATGTTAATATTATTCCATGCAATATTAACTTAATATTCATAAAATATATTATGAATTGATGATAATTACTTTAAAATAATATAAATATTTATTGATAGTAATTTATACTATTTACTATATTGTTTATAGTCATGTCTAAATTTTAAATATAATATTAGAATATAAATTGATTTATTAAATTTTAAAATAATTGATTAATACTTAAAAATATTAATTCTATTAATTTTTTTTTATGAGAGGGTGTCTAACAACTCAAGTTTTTAAAAAATTGCTTGCTCTATTTTCAATATAAAGATTTATACAGTCTTATTTTTCTATATGAAAATAATTGTTAGACAGACTCATGATTCAAATCATTAACTTTCATTTTAAATTATTTAAATTACATTATTCTTTATAAATATTATTAAATTTGATTTAATAAAATAAACTTTTTAAATAAAAAAATAAGTTCACAAAGTACCATGATTAGAAATTTGATGATAATAATTAAAAATTGAATATAGACTTCAGTGATAATATATTAAAATAAAAGATAATTGTTAAAATAATATATATACTATAAAAAATTTTATAATTAATTATATCTCTTAAATAAGTGAATATAATAAGAAAAGTTGTAGGTGTGAGCTTGATGAAAGTAATAGGTGTTTGTGGTTTGCCAGGTTCTGGAAAAAGTTTTATACATCAAATAGCTAAGGAGTATAATAGTACGATATATAATATGGGAGATGTAATTAGAGAAGAAGCTTTAAAAAGAAACATTTCCATTGGAGATATGGCCATACAATTAAGAAAAGAAGAGGGGAACAATGTTGTGGCTAAAATGATAGTTGAAAAAATCATGGAAAATGAAGATGAAGATAAGCTATTTATTATAGAAGGTATTAGAAGTTTATCAGAAGTTGAGTTTATTAAGCAAAAATTCAATGATTTCAAAATACTTTCAATATTTGCAAGTCCAAAAACACGTTTTAAACGATTGAAAATGAGAAATCGAGATGATGATAGTAATGAGTTTAATGAATTCAAAAAAAGAGATGAGCGTGAACTTAATTTCGGAATAGCTAATGTAATAGTATATTCTGATTACTTAATAATAAATGAAGATTGTCTTGAAGAATATAAAAAGAATCTAAAAAATTTCTTTAAAACCATATAATAGTGTCAATAATTATATTTTAACAAAACAAGCAAATAAAGCACAGAAATTTAACTTTTTTAACAGTGCTGAACTTAAAAGAAGGAAAATATTCCAGTAATTGAAGAATTTTCAAGTTTTTAAGAATGAATTGGATTTAAAGGATATTCTCATCCCTATAAAGAGATCTATTTATAAATATATGTATTTTGAATGTATTTTTGGTAGGGATATTGATTCCTAAGGGTTACA
The DNA here is from genome assembly GCA_031280375.1 of Candidatus Methanovirga procula. Taxonomy (GTDB): domain Archaea; phylum Methanobacteriota; class Methanobacteria; order Methanobacteriales; family Methanobacteriaceae; genus Methanovirga; species Methanovirga procula. The sequence continues at coordinate 4,059 of JAITGU010000134.1, forward strand.
ATGAAGTTCAAGAGATCACACAGTTTGTTGATAATTAGTTAATCAGACACCTTGAACTATAAATATATAATGAAAAAATTATTTTCTATAGGGAGAATGTAAAAAAGTGTGGAGTTTTTTCGATTTTTGAAAAAAATCGAAAATCGTCATAAATCCATTATTTTACTAAAATATCATTCATACAAAACTCATACTTGAAAAATACTGTTAATACATTATAAAAATAAAGGAATAAATAGAATTAAATAGTAAAAATTTGAATATGATGAAAGGCAGATAATTAAACATGGACAATAATAAACGAAATACTGCTTTTGCCCATATAATTGGTTCTAAGTTCAACTTCAACCGATTAAACGATGTACAGGACATGAAAGAATTAAGCCAGGAGGAAAGAGATATTAAGATAAGGCAAGAGATTAAAGACTTAAAACTTTAATTAAAAGAAATGTACTTAATAGACTGGAAAAAAGATAGTATTAATGGGTTCACATCATGACACAACTTAAAATAGCTGTGAATGGCAGACAGAGTAATTCTCGAAATGAGCTTTCAGGAAGAGAACTATTTAAAATGAAGAAAATTTATAGTACAATTTTTGAAAGAATGAACTATGAAGCTGAAGGAAAAGAAACTAAAGAATTAGAACCATTAGAATTCAAAAAAATCTGGTATGAATAATTAGAATAATAATGGAGAGTGAATAAAAATGAATGATAAATATAAAGTTTTAACTAAAGAATCTAAAACTAAACTTCTTGGAGTTAATGATTTAGACCATAAAGAAATAGAAAAAGAATTGAATGAATACAGTGAACAAGGTTATAAATTAATTAACTTTGAGGTGTATCAGATGGAACTTAGTTTAATAAAATTTATTGCCATTTTGGAAAAAGAGTGATATTTTAGGTAACTTAAAAAAAAGAATAAAAACTTTTTTAAAACTGTACAGGATAAAGTTACCGAATCAAAGAAAAATAGAGGTGGTTCACTTAGAAAATATAAGCTAAAAGATGTGAGTAATACTCTTAAATACTCACTATATCTCATACAGTCTGTTAAAAATTTCCTTAAAATAGATGTTAATAAAGTTAAAATGAAAAAAATAGGATTATTCGCAAATTTAACCGATTACCAAAAATCAAAGGAGAGCTTCTATAAACTTAATTTAAACATATATTGATATGATGTTTTGTTATTATTTTCATTTTTTTTATTGGAAAATTCGCATATTTTGTCTTTTTAAGGCTAATTTCATCGCTATTTTTAGGGTTTTTCCCTAATTTTTTCATA
>JAITGU010000138.1 GCA_031280375.1 Candidatus Methanovirga procula
TCAAATGTTGGTTTTACCACAAGCAATCCCTGTGTATCCCACAGTTTGGTTCTAAGAAAATTCCATTTTTGTAATTTTCAAATCATGTTTGGTTTTTCACATAACTCAAAAATTACTAAAAATTTTCTTTAATTTGAACCGATTTTTGTATCCTCCCGCTAAAGTAGGAAGTTTTAAAAATCAATTAGGATAAATTAGTTTGAGCTTCTAACTTGTCATAATATCTTTGTTCTATTTTCAATAATTTTTCATCAAAATCATCTGGCATTTTTCATTTCCTTCTGCCAAAATACAAACATGGTTGAGTCCAATTTTGCATGTATTGAACCCATAACTCTCTCCAAAAATCATTCACTGGACGATAATACAATATGAAACCAAACCATGTGATTCCATGATTGTGGCTAAAATATTAGTACCTATCAACTCCCAACTATTTAATTCAAAGCCAGTTAACATCTAAAACACATAATTAACACCAAAAACAAACACAGATAATGGATTGGTTGTCTCATTTGTTTTCAACTTGTAAATATCATACGGCGGGAGTATGGTAAACACATTACTTATCACTCCAGTTATAGTTCCTAAAATTGCAAACATTTAGTAACTCCACGCATCCATGGCTTGATCTACAGTAAATCCTGCAGAAATATTTGTGCCATTGTATATAGGACTCTTTTTGAATTTCAAATCATGAAAATCAACTTTTGAACCATCTTTTCTGTAAGCATCTTTAGGTAGAATGAACTCACCCATAAATAAGTAATCCATCTCACTACTCAATGAAACTCCATTAATAGTTATATTGAAATAACAATTGTTCTCATCATCACTACTATTATAATTATACATTATATCTTCCAATGTCATCAACTTAACGATTTTTATTTTTAAGACGATGAATTGATTTATATATTTTTTCATGATTTTAAATAAATTGCAAATTTTTTTATATAAATTTGTTTAATTTTTTATTAAAATATTTAACAAGATTTCTTAAGTTGATGACATTGTTATATCTCCGATATTTACCAGCAATTTTGAAAGCAAAGATAGGTAGGCTTACTCAATTTAAAATCAGCTTTTCCATCCACAATTTCAACAGTTTTTTCTGTGCCTTTTCAATTAAATTTAAGTTTCATACTATCGACAAATGTTCAAGGCAAAGGTATGAAATCTTCAATATATTCAGAATCATTGAATTCGTATATACTAAAAGACCCATTGAATGGTTTAGTTGCAGTGAAATGAATAACATCATCTTTTAAAATTGCTCCACCTAAGTTTATTGATTGCTCACCTTTATCATTAGTTAATATAAAATTTGTATTATAACAAGACCACAGCAAAAAATGATATTACTAAAGTTATTCCCACTACTATACCTGCTGTTTTCTTGTCAATATTCATTTAAATCCTCCTAAAAAGTGTATTGTTAAAATTTAATTGCAAACATTAACTATAACTCTCCTCTAAAAAAAAAAAAATAAAAAAAAATAATTTTTATTTAAATTTTTTACCAACAATGATTATTGGTAGTATGACATCTTCTACTTGGTATTGCTCCTATAGCCAAAAATTGTAGATTCAATGGCTCAGGAATATTTGGTTTATGTAAATCAAAATCCATCGTTATACCTCCTTTTAAAGTAATTAGATGCAACAGTTTAACCTCATGTTTAGGAGGATGTTTTTATTGATTCCAAATTCTTAATTAATTCGTTTACCATTTCTGACTCGCCCCATTTGCATTTTGCCCCAATTTGTTCTTTCATCAATAAACCTTTATAAATACAATGAGAACATGAATCATAATGTTTGCAACCAAAACATAAATCTGAAGTTGGTTCAGGTACCTTCATTATATTCAATTGATCAAGTATCTTAAAATACTCATCAATATTCAACTCAAAGATATTATTTAAGCGTAAATAATCTTTAGCAAAAGTACACAATTGAATATTCCCCTCTGCACTAATACTAAGAAATTCACTTAAAATTCCACAATTAGTTCGAACAATACAGTCTATATATTTTTTATCCTCAATGTTTTTGAAAAACCCTTTTTCATATTTTTCATTAAGATTTTTAAGAATTTTTTGTATCTCATCAGACTCTGTGTCAACATACAAATCAATGTTGGCTCTTCCCGCTACCTCTATTTCACTAACTATAAATTGTTTACATTTTAATTTTTTAGCTAAATTAGCCATGTTTTCAATATCATAAATATTTTCAGGAACTATGTTCATAGCCAAAGTAACTGAAAGACCAAGTTTAGTAGCTATATTTATGCCTTTTATGACTCCTTCGTGTAATTTTTCAATGTTAGAGTTAGATAATTTTTCATGTATTTCAGGAGTAGAACTGTTCAAAGTAATTTGAATATCTAAATTTTTAAAATCCTTAAATAATTTACTAAAATGAGGCAACAAATAACCATTTGTATTTAATTGCACGGCAACTAAATTATTACAAGCGTATTTAACTATTTTAAATATTTCAGGATGTGTTAATGGTTCTCCACCAGTAATAACTACAGTTTCCAACCCGTTTTTCTTTAATTTATTCACTAAACTAATAAATTTATCCGCATCCATAAAGGCTTTATTTTCAGGTAAGCTTTCATTGAAACAATAAAGACACCTAAAATTACAATGATTAGTTATCTCAACATCTAAATGCGATGGATAATTATTAGGTTTTTCATAAATAATCATAGTTTCGCGTTTTTTCGGTTTATCCAAAAATTCAATATATTCAAATTCATTAATCAACTGTAGTAATTGTTTTTGAATAATATCGAAAGGTGCTTTAAGTTCATCAGACAATATATTACAAATATCATTTAAACTTTTGATTCCCTCCATTAACTTTAATACTTTAACTAAATCATCTGACAGGAGATAAATATTTCTAATATGTCTTCTTAACACTTTTTTTTGTACAGCACTACCACTAACTTTAATATAGTAGTCTTCTTTTAAAACAGGATATCTGATTCCTAATTCTTCTTTCATTCTAATCATTTCCTAAACATATGTTTGCAGCAACTCACTGGGGATTTGGATCTAAAGTAAGATTCGGGAAAAAGATGTGCTGTGAGGAATACACGATGTTCGTCGTCAAACCTTTGTTGTATGTCTTTGAACCACATACTCTGCCAAACAGTACCATATGTTTCCATTATAATCATCTTTTAAGTAATATCTACATGGGTCCTGACCAGATTCACGCTCTAATCGTTCATGATCTACCCATGTCTAAAGACACGGGCTTCTTGCTCCACTAACTCAAATGTTGGTTTTACCACAAGCAATCCCTGTGTATCCCACAGTTTGGTTCTAAGAAAATTCCATTTTTGTAATTTTCAAATCA
>JAITGU010000141.1 GCA_031280375.1 Candidatus Methanovirga procula
TGATTTGAAAATTACAAAAATGGAATTTTCTTAGAACCAAACTGTGGGATACACAGGGATTGCTTGTGGTAAAACCAACATTTGAGTTAGTGGAGCAAGAAGCCCGTGTCTTTAGACATAGACATATCACTTTCATTTATTATAACTCTTAACTCTTAATTTTTAATGTTAATGGTGTTAATATTAGTATAACAGAGAGAAAAACATTAATAATCAATTTAAAATGTGATGATGTATTAAACATACTTATTAATTCGTTAATCCAAAGACAAAACAATATAATAGGTAAAACATATTTTATAAGTATCACCCACCACTCACCAATTTTTACAGTTGAGTTGTTATTTAAGGTATTCAAAAGTTCATCTGACCTAAAAAGCCATGAAAAAATAATTAACTCTAAAATAATTGAAAATATCCCACCAATATAATTTAAGAATTTATCAGCTACTTCTAAAATATGAATGCCCATACCAGTTGTAAAAATTATTGTTATTGTTGCTCCAAGTAAACATAAATAAGTTGTTGCTTTTCTTCGGGGAAAATTGAATTTTTCTTCTACAGCATAAATTACTGATTCTAAGTAAGCAATTGCTGAGGTTAAACCTGCAAGAAATATACATAAAAAGAATAATGGGCCTATTATATATGCGGTTGATCCCATTATATTTAGAATTTCTGGAAAAACAACAAAAGCCAAACCTGTACCCTCACTTATAATTTGAGTAATATCTATTCCTGTTGTTGTAGCCATAAAGCCTAAGATTGAAAATACTCCTATTGCAGCGAATAATTCAAAACCACAGTTTATTGAAATGATTGCAATTGCATTATCTGTTAATTTTGAGTTTTTGGGAAGGTAACTGGAATATGTGAGAATGATTCCTTCTCCAATAGCTAATGAAAATATTATTTGACTTATTGCTGCAATCCATATATGTGGATTGTAGATTTCATTCCAATCAGGGTTAAATAAAGTTGTTAAACCAAAAGATGCTCCTTTTAATGTAAGTGAATAGAAAACAATTAAACCCATTATTATGAATATGGTTGGTATCATAATCTTATTTACTTTTCCAATACCATCATTAAGGTCTCTATGGGATATAAACCATATTATAAACCAAACAATCAACACTGAAGCTAAACAGGGTAAAACAATGTTTGTCAATCTGGTAATAGAATTTGTTGCTTGTAACAATGTTTGTGAAAAAAAATGATCAGTATTAGTTCCCCATCCCTTAAAAAAACTAAGTATGAAGTATATTCCATCCCAAGCAATCACAGAAACATAATATGTTAATATTAGAAATGGAAGAACCACAATAAACCAACCTATTACTTCCAATTTTGAGTTGATGGTTTTAAATATTTGGGGTATGGATGTATTGAACTTAAATCCAACACTATACTCTAAAAGTAGAAAAGGAATACCTACAAGCAATATAGATATTAAATAAACAATTAAAAATGTTCCTCTTCCATTAGAATAAAGCACATAAGGGTATCTCCAGATGTTGCCTAATCCAATAGCTGCACCTATCATTGAAAATAGAAAAGAGAAATAGCTATTCCATTGTGCTTTATTATCACTTATTTTATCCATATTATCACTTAATATATTATTTGATATTGAATAGGTAATTTATTATTATCTCGTTTTTATTTTAAAAATGTTTTTCAAATATTTTTTATTTTCATATTTATGAATCGAAATATTTATATATTAATTGTTATAATAACTTGTATTGAGCAGTATATGAATTAGTTTATATATTAAATTTAAGATAAAGAACCATCTTTCATGGCTTTTTATTTTTCTATTATTTTAATAATTTCTCTATTATTTTAATAACAGACAATATCTGATAATTTTAATTAGATTTACTATAAGAATTAGAATTTTAATAAATTATATATAATATTATAGATAAAAACTACACTTAGTATTTAAGGACAAGTAAAATATAAGGTTTTATTAATTATTTTATATTAGTTCATTATTAATATTATTATTCCATTATTTATTAAATTGTTTTATTAATTGAGATTAATATTATTTATGAAATATCTTAATAGATTATTATAATTTAAATTTATATTAATAATTCAACTATTATTAATATTTTAAATTTATGTAAATAAATAACTTAATTAATATTGATAATAATTAATAGATAAATAACAGAAATTTAACAATATATCATTCAAACAACCATTAACTTAGCAAACATGACTTTTAAGGTGCATAATGTCTTCTATAATCTGGTATCTGTATGAATTCGGACGGAAATCATGGCTTAAAGGTTTTTTCAATGCGAAAACTGATGAAGAGATAATGAAAAAACCTGATAGGTTTAGAAATTTTCCAGAAGTTATTAAGAAGTATTGTATAGGATGTGGATCTTGTACAGTTTCATGTCCATCACCTAACGCAATTAAATTAGTTAGAGATATGGATGATGAGAATTCAAATGGAATTACTTATCCTGTAATCACTAAAGGAGCATGTATAAGATGTGGGTTTTGTGCTGAGATATGTCCATCTGAACCAAAAACATTATATTGTGGAGAAAATCATTTTATTACAGAAAAATTTAGCATAATACCTTCTAAAAGAAAATTCATTGTTGATGATTTCTTATGTATTCATTGTGGTAAGTGTCGTGATGCCTGTAATGTTAATGCTATTGAAGATGTTGGAAATCGTTTTTTTGTAAATGAAAAGAAGTGTGTGGCTTGTGGGGATTGTCTTAAAGCATGCCCAGTTAAAGGAGCTATGAAAGGAGTTTTTATAAATAATCTTGAAGAACAGAAGGCCGTTATCAAATTCATTGTTGACAAATTAGAATCTTTCATTGAAAGTAAGGAAAAAGAGTTGGAGGAATTGGACAGTGCAAGTTTACTTAAAATACAATATCCTTTATCAGAACTTTGGGATGAGATAGTAGCTATTTTACCAGATGAAGAAGTTACCTATGAGATAGCTGAAAATACTATTAACAGACTTAAACTAAGATTCATAACTTGGAACGAGGATAATTGTAAGCTATGTAAGTTGTGTGTGAATGAATGTCCAACTGGTGCTATTACTTACACTGAAGGTGATACTGCAGTAAGACATAATAAAGATAAATGTTTGAGATGTAGCTATTGTTATCAAACCTGTCCATTTTGTGTTGTTAAGTATTTCACGGCTAAATTCTTAGTTGTTGATAATAAAAATGAAACAACTAAAATAGATGAAATAGCTAAAAATAAAATTATAGAGATAACAGTTAAATCATCATCATTATCAAAACATATTTAATGTGATTAATATGGAAGTTTCAACTAAAAAGTGTCACAGACCATTAAGAGATGTTGTTGTAGACTATGAGATTGATCCTAAAAAATGTCTACAGTGTGTGGATAAGCCTTGTATCAAGTCCTGTCCTGTTGAAGCTATTTATTTGGTTGGAGAAATTGCAAACATTAATGAGAAATGTATTGGTTGTATTTTATGTAGAGAAGCCTGCCCTTATGATGCAATAAGAATGGATACACAACTTTCTCCTCCGATTAAAGAAAATGTTCCTATTATTAATCAAAAGCTATGTCGAGCTTGTGGTGCTTGTGTGAACACATGTAAAACAGGTTCCATACATTTAACCTCCTCTGGTAATGATGAAGTTCACAGTGAAATCAATCCAGACACATGTGTAAGGTGTGGTTATTGTTTTAGAACATGCCCTACTGATGCTATAAAATATGGGGAATTAATACCTCAAACAGTCTCTGGAGGAAATGGATTACTTATTAATCAAGATACTTGTATCGGTTGTATGACCTGTACAAGAGTATGTCCTTCAAAAGGTTCTATTAAAATTGGAGAAGTTAACAAGCTCCCATATATTGATCCATCATATTGTGCAAGATGTGAAGAATGTATGAGAATTTGTCCAGCATTAGCTATTGATTATGATACTCGGGAAAATGTTTTCGCTGAATTTAGTAAAATTGAATCCTTAGAATTAGTATCTAAGATCATTTATAATGATGTTGAAACATTATCAACTTACATTGCAAGAATTGATTCAATTCTACCAAAACTTTTTAAAACAATATCTGATGAGTATAATGCAAACGAATTAGAATTAAATGTTACCGAAGTCATAAAAAATGAACTTGATTCATTAATTGAAACAAAACTTTCTGTCATTGAAATAAAAGATATTATAGAGTTCTTCCCACCTCTTAGAAAAATTAGTGTGATTGAAGAAAATTGTGTTGGTTGTGGAGAATGTATAGATATTTGTCCTGTTAATTCTATATGGATAAAACAACCTTCTCCAATTTATATTGAAGATACTTGTATTTTTTGCGGTAAATGTGTTGAAAAATGTAATTTCGATGCCATTAGATTGAAAGATGAATTTTTAATCACTAAGAACCAGGATGTTTTCTTTATTGGGAAGAGAATAAATAATGTTAGGAATGGATGCATTGAAATAAATCAAGGGTCTTGTCAAAGCTGTGGAGTATGCACTAAGATATGTCCAGTAAATGCATTATCAATTGAAGATGTGGATGTTTTGATTGATCATGAATTGTGTATTAATTGTAGAGAATGTGAAGTGATTTGTCCTGTGAATGCTATTAGATTAAATTAATTATTTTTTTTAAATATCATAGAAACTTTTTAAAAAAGTTTAAGAAAATAGAAAATCCAGATTTTCTAACTTAACAAGTTAAGTTTCATCAAAAATCATTTCTAAAAAATATCATTTAGAATTATTACAATATAAAAATAAAGATTAATTAATATATTAAATGATTTAAAATTAATTATATTAAAAAATATCTTTATTCAATTTAAACAAAAATTTAAAATAAAATAGTAGTATATCATCTAAAAATTCCATAGCTTAAAAAAATTATTTCAGGTACTATAAAAATATAAAATATTTTATAAAAAAAATGTCTTAACTTAACTTTTCGATTGCTGTTTTTACTTTTTTGTTGTGGAAAGCTATGGCTAAAAGTATGATTGGTTTGTTTCTTTTAAGATATTTTTTATAGTATTCATTATCTTTTATTTGATTTAATGCTCCTTTAATAAGTGTATCATGATTTAGGTTCTCATCGTGTTTAATCTCACAAATCGCTATAAAATGTTCAGTTTTTAGAACACTATCAATTCGCCCAATATTGGTTAAGATTTCACTATCTATTCTGAATCTTAATGCTGATAACCAAGCGATGAATATACTATGATAGTAGTGGTCATCTGCATTTTGATGTAGTAGATTAGGGATCTCAGCTAATAATTCACTTAAATTGTTGTTAAATCCTGTGCTGTCAAGGTTGATTATTTGTTTAATCATTTTATGTTTAATAGCTATAACCTTATCATCATCTATTCCAGTGTACATAGGATGTGTGTGAATAAGGATTCTCTAACTTCATTATTTGGAATATCTAATGTATATTCATAGTTTCTGTCAAATTCTGTTCTTTTTTTAATAGTTAAGTATCCTGTCTGCATTAAAACAGCAGTTAGATTCAAATTTTTTAGTTTAAAAGATGAAAATGCATTGGAACTCACAATTTGTGGCTTTAAAAGGTCTTCTTCGATGTTACCCTTTTCTTCGATAAGTTTTAACAAAAACGTGGGTGTTCCAGACTCAAACCAATAATTATCAAAAATGTTTTCACTGAATAGATTTAGTATTGAGTAAGGGTTGTACACGAAGTTTTCACCATCCCAGCTGTAACCGTCGTACCAATCATTAACAGCTCCAATTAAAGATTCAACACTCTCTTCATTATGGTTTTCACAATAAATATCCAAATAATCTTTAAAATAGTTTTTAAATTCATTTTTAGTGTAACCACAAATCGTTGAATAATTGTCATTTAAACTAATGTCATTAAGGTTGTTTAATCCAGAGAAGAGGGATGTCTTTGAGAACTTACTAACTCCAGTTATGAAAACAAACTTAATATAATCATCAGAATCTTTCAAAACTCCATAAAATTTTGGAGTATTTTTCTAATATCTTTAGATAAATCAAAATCATTAATGTTGTCTGTTATTGGTTTATCATATTCATCGATTAAAATAACAATAGTGGATTCTGTAATTTTAGATAGTTTTTTGATTAGTTGTCCGAATTTTATTATATAAGAACCTTTTTCACTTAGCTTAATATTATTTTCTTCGGCGATATTTTCAACCATGACTAAAATATCTTCTTTTAATTCATCTGGTGTTTCATTTGTTAATCCTGATAGGGATAATAGAATTACAGGGTAGGTTTCATTCCAATCCCATTTATCATAAATATACAAACCTTTAAATAGTTCTTTATTTCCTTTGAATAATTCTTTAAGGGTGCTTACAAGTAAAGATTTTCCGAATCTTCTTGGACGAGATAAAAAACATATGTCTCCATTTTCTATGAGCTTTAGTATTTCTCTTGTCTTATCAACATATAAATAGTTGTTTTTTCTTATTATATCAAAAGAATGTCTTCCAAGTGGCAATTTTTGTAATTTCTTCTCCATTTTAATGCAACCAAATATATTTTATTCTTGTGCCCTGTTTTTTGAACATAAGTATACCCATATTAATAATTTTTTATTATGTTTTTTTTAGAATATAAATTGTTAGATTAATATCGATTTATAATATAAACGAGATTGTCAAAAAGTGTGGAGGTTTCCATGAAAATCATGTTTTATATAAACGAAAATTAAAAATTTTCTAAGTTAAAACAAGTTTTAACTAAAGAAAATCATGAAAATTGAAAAACCTCCACAAAAATTTACAACCTCTAATAAACTATTATATCTAATATGATTAAAACAATTAGTTAAGATGCACGTTTAAATTAGATTTTTTAATTTAAACTCTTTTTTTATTCTACAATTTTATCATGAATTTTCATTAAAAATTGTGCTAAAGAAACAACATCCATGCGATTATGTTCAATAATTGGGATTATAGGACCAATGTTCTTTTCTTCAAGATAAGTTTCATAATAATTAGGAATATGACTACCTGGAATATCATCAATCCGTTCTATATTAAAAAGATGTTTTTCAATGGTTGTTAATTTACAATTTGGGAGAATACTTCTCCATAGTCTTCTTGTAAAGTAAAGGAGGTCGTAATTAGGAATATTAAAATCATAATTCATTCGATAATAAGAAAAACGATTTTTGATAAAAGGAACATCAAAAGAAGCTCCATTATATGTGACAAAAACCGAATCTTCATTTAAGTGCCTTAATAAATTATGTAAAATAGCTGGTTCTTCTTTTTTATCTTGAAGAAAGTATTGGGTTGAAACAATATTTTTATCTTTTAGTTCAGCTATTCCAAGTAGGATTATCGGAACATTAGAAAGTCCAAGGGTTTCAATATCCATAAATTTCAGATTTTCAAAATCCAATAAATTTAAAGTTTTAATAAGATTTGATGAATCTCTATTTTTAATTAAATTAAACTTTTCAGTGAATGATCCAGATTCAAGTTTATCAATAGTTATTTGAGCATGATTCCAATGTCTATGATGATTTAATAATGATATGATGCTTTTATACCCTTTATTTTTTAAATTATATTCTGTATTTGGACCTATTCGTTTAACTAACTTTAAATTACAATCTAACTCTTCTTTAAAATCACATTCTTTTAATTTAAAGTTAATTTTCTCTTTTTGAACTATTTCTAAACATTTGCCATATTCATTTTCAACGAGTTTACTACCTTCTATATGTTTCAAAGTCTTATTTTTGTATTTTTCTAAAAGCTCCTCTTTGAGATTAGTGAAGTGATCTTTAGATGATGTTGAGTTGTTTTCTTTTAATGAAGATTCTGCTTTATTTTTAGAGTGTATGTTTTTTAATCTTTTTCTCAATTCTATTTCATATTTTATTAATCTATTATTCATGTTATCATTGGATTTGATTAATAACTTTAAAATCACTAAATCTAATTAGACATTCACTTTAAAACTTATTAAATAGTATGTTTGACTGCAACAGGATTCTACTTTATCTGTGTTATGGCTATTTTTACCATACTCCTCTAAAAGTGATGATAATTTGGATAAAACTTCATCTAATTTGTTTAAATCAAATAATTTAATATTACCTATAAATGATTCTTGATTTGACAGATAGATAGTTGTTATTTCTTTAAATTCATGATTATAATTATTTAATATTAGTTTTATTCTATTTAATATCTCTACTTTCAAGATTTCTTCTTTAATATTTCTTTTTTTAAACATGACCATGTCCTTTTTAATTTTATTATTATTTAATTTGATTATCTTTATGTTAACATTTATTTATATAATAATTCATTTTTAAATATTCCTTAAATTCCTAACTTTTTATTTTAAAAAAGTTTTTATAAATAAAATTTTTAAATAAAAGTTTTAAATAAAAGTTTTTTGAAACCATAAATTAAATTTATATAATAAATTATATAATTTATGTATATAATATAATTTAATAGAGTATAAGAATAACTTGATGAAATATAACAAATTTAAATACTTATTATGTATAAATTAAGTTAATAATATGAATTTATTTAGAGGATTTATTTAGAAAAGATAGTTGGAGGGATTATATGAAAATTGCGGTGCTTGGAGGTACTGGAGATCAAGGTTTAGGAATAGCTATTCGATTTGTTCAATTAGGGGAACAAATTATTATAGGTTCACGAAAAGCTGAAAAAGCTGAAAAAGCTGTTAAAGATATTAAAGAACTTTTAGAAAATGATGATTTGGATAATCTAAAAGGATTGTCAAATGAGGATGCTGCAAAAGAAGGAGATATAATAATATTAACGGTACCTATTTTGGCTCAAAAACCAACTTTAGATTCTGTTAAAGATTCTGTTAAAGGAAAAATAGTGGTTGATGCAACAGTTCCACTACAATCCAATATTGGTGGTACACCTACAACATGCTTTGAACTATGGGAAGGCTCAGCAGCTGAAAGAACAGCGAAGATTTTAAAAGACGCAGATGTTAAAGTTGTCTCAGCATTTAACAACATTAGTTCTTCAAGTTTAAAAGATTTTGATAAGAAACCAGAGATTGATTGTGATTGTCTTGTCTCTTCTGATGATGAAGAAGCTAAAAAGATAGTCATGGATTTAATTGAAAGAATTCCTGGAGTAAAATGTGTGGATTGTGGTCTTTTAGAGCAGGCAAGGACTGTTGAGCATTTGACTGCTCTTCTTATAAATTTAAATATTCGTTATAAAACTCATTATGGTGGTTTAAGAATAACAGGATTACCAGATAAATAATGGTTCATACACATTAAAAATGTGATATGTTTGGTGCATAATCCATATTGTTTATATTCATAATCTATTTTAGTAACTAATTATAAAAAAAGTAAAATGATCTAAAAATGAAAAAAGAAAGAAAAAATTTGAATTTTAACACAAAAGTAGTTCATACTGGTAATGATATTGATAAAGAAACTGGAGTTATTAAACGCCCCATTGCAATGGGAAATAGCTATAAGTTACCTCATGATCCAACAAACATTAATTGGAGTTCTACAGATAATAGTCTATACACAAGAAACGGTGGTTCTAATCAAAAGTATTGGAAGATAGGTTAAGTTCAATTACTAGTGCAGAAGATACAATTACTTTTGCCAGTGGAGTTGGAGCATTATCTGCATTGTTTTTCTCAATGTTAACCAACGAAGACCATATAATTTTTTCTAATATAACTTATATTGCAACCTATCGATTACTCAATGAATTGTTTAATAGTAAGTTTGGTGTTGAAACCTCAATAGTTGATACAACAAATATTAAAGATATTGAGTCAGCTATTCGTCCCAATACTAAATTAATCCATATTGAAACACCTGGAAATCCGACAATATCAATTTCAGACATTTCTAAAATATCTAAACTTGCTCATGAAAATAATATATTGTTGTCAGTGGATAATACTCTTGCTTCACCATACAATCAAAAACCATTAGATTTAGGGGCTGATTTCTCAATAGAAAGTTTAACTAAATATATTAATTGACATGGAGATTCTATGGGTGGGTCTATTTCTGGTAAAAAAGAATATTTGGATGAAATTCGCCAACAAGCCCAAGTTAATGTTGGTGCGGTAATCAGTCCATTTAATGCATGGTTGATAATGAGAGGATCTACAACATTAGGTTTAAGAATGGAACAACATAATAAAAATGGATTAGAAATAGCTAAACACTTAGAAACTATTGATTCTGTTAAATTTGTTTCTTATCCAGGTCTTAAAAGCCATGAAGGATATGAGATTGCGAAGTTTCAAATGTCCCCAGGTTTTGGTGGGGTTTTATCATTTGCTCTTGATTGTGATCATGATACATATAATCAATTTGTAGACAATCTGAATTTAATCACTTCAGCCGTCTCTTTAGGGCATGATGAAAGTTTAGTTGTTTTCATTGGTGAGGAAGATGAAAGACAATATTTATATCCTGAAAAATTTAATGATGGGTTTTTAAGATTAAGTGTGGGTATTGAAGATTCAAATGACTTAATTAATGATATTAATCAAGCTTTAGATATTGTTGGGCTATTTTAACTTCAATCTTCATTTTTTTGCATAACTATTACTTCATCTAAAGCTGTTTCTATTGATGCTGAACTTATATATGGTTTAATACTATTTTCAATTAATATTTGGGTTGGTTTCATTCCTACATTTCCTGTTATTAAAACATTGACATCTGAGATTAATGCCACTGCTTCAGAGGATTTATTTTTACGATTAGAACCACATGTTGGATTGTTCTTAATAGAACCTAAATATTCATATTCTCCATCATCATCAACATTAAAAATTAAAAAGTGGGTTGCTTTTCCAAAATGTTGATTAACATACTCTCCATCATCACTTGTCACTGCAATTTTATATGACATATTATCCTCCTTTAAACCTTCTTATGACTTTTTTTTGATTTAATTATATCACATATTTTTTTTAAATTTTTAAAACTGAGAATAGTAGAAACTTTGTTTCTTAAATTTCTCGCTTTGATCGAAACAACAGAAACTTCGTCTCCTAAATTTCTCGCTTTGCTCGAAACAACATGAATTTCATTCCTTAAGTTTCTCATTTCATTCGAAACAACAGAGACTTCGTCTCCTAAGTTTTTCACTTCGTTCAAAACCAAAGATTCTCCTAAGTTGTCTTCGACAACAAAAGTTTAATTATCTTAAAATTAAAATTTAAGCAATAGGAGCAATTTTTGAGTACCTTATAAAAAATTGGTAAAGCCTTATATTAAACATAACTTCTTATTTTGATGATACTTATATAGAAATTTATTTTATAGACATATTATTTATATGCTTGTTTGGTTATACTGAGCTGAAATAACAGCATAAATTGGAGATAGGGCAAGTTTCGCATTGCATGTGACCAGGTTTACATATGTTTTGTCCGAATTGAACCATTAAATCATTTAAGTCAATCCATAAATTTTTTGGGACTATTTTTTCTAATTCTTCCTCGCTTTCTTCAGGTGTTTTAGTGTTAATAATGCCCCAAAGATTAGATATTCTATGTACATGAGTATCAACAGGAATAGCTGGTTTTTGGAATCCGTATACCAAAACACAATTAGCTGTTTTTCTACCAACACCTGGAAGTTCTAATAGTTCGTTTAAATTGTTTGGCACAATTTTATCATACTTATCAATGAGCAGGCCTGATACTTCAATAATTCGTCTGGCTTTAACTCTGTAAAACCCTGCACTTTTAACAAGTTCCTCAATATCTTCAATTTGGGCGTTAGCTATTTCTTCAATATTTTTATATTTAGTAAAAAGTGTGGCTGATGCTTTATCAGTGTTCTCATCTCTTGTTCTTTGTGAAAGAATAGTTCTGATTAAAACACGATAAGGATCTCTATCTTCAAACACTCTAAGAGTGAATATACTTGATAAAATGTTCACTATTTTCTTAATTCTTTCAGTTAACTCTTCATTTGTTTCATTAGAGTTTCTATAATCTTTATCAATTATTTTCACTGTGTTTTTCTTTAGTGATGATTTAGTAAGTGAGTTTATCTCTTTAGGAGTATTATTTTTATGATTATTCTTTCTTTTAGAAATTTTAATCACCATTTTTTTAGTTATTTATTTACATTATTAGTTTGATAATTATTATAACTCTAAACTTTTATAAATCATCAATTGTTAATATTTTTTTAAATTGGAATTTCACTTTTTTCTTATTTTGAGCTAATTTGTGGTTTTTAATAACTTGTTTTTATGAAGTTCAAAATCAACACCTATTTCGCTCATTGCCTCGATAAAATTAGGAAATGAAACATTAAAGACTTCCCCATTTTCAACAAGAACTTCATATTTTAAACCGATTAAAGAGAATGCCATAGCTAATCTATGGTCTTTATGAGAATCAACAATCCCTGAGTTAACTCCACCGATAATTTCCATACCATTATCATATTCTTTAACATCACATTTAAGAGCCCTTAACTCAGATACACACATTTTAATTCTGTCTGTTTCTTTAAATCTTCCATGTTTGACTCCAGTTATTTTTGTATTGCCCTTTGCTAAAGATCCTAAAACAGCAACAGTTGGAAGAAGGTCAGGAGCATTACTTAAGTTAATATCTATTCCATTAAGTTTTCCATTAGAGGTTAATTTAACATAATCTTCTTTCACTATTATATCTGCACCCATATTTTTCAGAATATCCAAAATTAGTTTGTCCCCTTGTTTAGATTCCTTAAATAAATTTTTAATTGTGACTTCTCCACCAAGAATAGCTATTGCAGATAAGATATATGAAGCTGAAGTGTAGTCTCCTTCAACCCTGAACTCTGTTTTATGATATTTTTGAGGTTTTACAATGAATGATGTGGTTTCCATACTATCATTACCATTATTTTCACTTTCTAAATATTCATTTTCAGAAGATTTTACTTCTACATAGACACCAAATTTTTCCATAACATCAAGTGTCATCTTGATATATGGTCTTGAAACGAATTCACCTGTAACTTCAAGTTCAACACCGTTTTTGGTAATGGCTCCAGACATTAGTATGGATGAAATGAATTGAGAGCTTACATTACCTTCAATGGATGTTTTTCCTCCAACAAGCCCTGATTCGATAACTATTGGTGGTTTTCCATTATTTTTCAACGATTTCACTTTTATTCCTAATGGCTTTAAGGCATTTAAAAAAGTTTCCATAGGCCTATTTTTCAGAGAGCTATCTCCAGTAAGCAATACCTTATTTTTAGATAGTCCTGCAATTGAAGTCATAACTCTTAATGTTGTACCAGAATTCTTCAAATCAATTGGTTTTTTAGAGAAATTTTCTATTTTTTCAGTACCAGTTATTTCTAAATAGTTCTTGTCTTCATTTTTAATATATTTAATTTTAGCCCCAAGACATTTGCAGGCTTTTATTGAAGCTTCAGTATCTTCGGAAATCAAGGGATTATAAATTTTTGAGGTTCCTTCTGTAAATGAAGATATTATGATAGCTCTATGGCTATAACTTTTAGATGGAGGTGCTTCAACAGTTCCTCCAATGTTATGAGTATTTTTAATTTTTAGAAACATTAAACAACCTCCTTACTTAAAACAGTGTAAATCATTAACTTAAGTATAATAATTTTAAAAATAATTTCTTGTTACTTTATTAAAAATAATTAATTAATCTGTTAAATCAGTATAACATTGTTGAAAATTTGTTAATCAGATATTTTAAATAATAAATGATAATTAAAATTTAATACTATAATTAAATTTGTCTAATTAAAATTTGTAATCTAAATTAAAAAGAAATGATAATGTTTAAACTTAATACTATTTAAAAGTTACAATAAAAAAATTTTACATATATGAATAATTAAATACGAAATAAGAAGTAACATAAAAAGTTATCAGTGGTTTGTGAGTTATGAATAGTGTGGGTTGTATTATGTTAGTTTTTGAAATCTAAAAATAACCTACATAGTGTCGAGACAATTTAATTTTGAGTGTTTTTTTTAAATTAATTAAATTCTCTTCTTTTTTTTAAGTTTCTTGATGGTCCATTTCTTTTTTGGGAGGGTTAATAATAAACGAAATAATGCCCTTACTTGTAATATTGGTTCTATTACAACTTAAACTTTTCGATTTCTATAGACGAAAAAAATCGTATTTTAAACATATAAGCTGAAAAATATGCTACCCACAGAGATAAAAAATGAAATATATCGGCTATAAGATTAGTATTCTTGTATGATGGGCAATATTTCAATGTTGAAACCATGTTTGTCCTGTGTATTTGTGGAAGCTTTATAATCATACGAAACAAGGATTTAGGGAATATAAATCCAAAGTTTAGATGATGATAGTGAAAATTAAAATCTTATTACAAAGATATAAATGTAAAAGCTGGTATATATTATTTAAATTTAATTTAAAGATATTTTATAAGATATAATTAAATTAATAATTGACAAACATAACCATAATGACTATAATTTTATTAAATATTATTATTTTTAGTTATAAAATGATTTATATGATTTAAAAAATAAGAATGATAATATTTTTTTTATTTATTAATTTCTTTCTAAATATTCTATTTTAAAGTTGCCTGGATTTTTATAATCTATATCAATAGACATTCCATCAAATGCTGCTATAACTGGCACACCAGTTTTTTCTTTAATATTTTGGGCTTCTTTCTCTGGAATAGCTTGAATCATTTTAAGTCCAAAGTGTGTCATAATAGCTAACTTTGGTTTTACTTTATTAATTAAACTTATAAAACTATCTGTTGACATATGGCATTTAATAGATTTTTTTCCAGGTCTTAAAACACTGGCGATTAAAATATCTGCTCCTTCATGATATTTATGAATATCAGAGAAATATCCTGTATCACTTGTATAAGAAATTATTAAATCTTTTGAGTTAAGTTGAAAACCCACACCAGTTGGATCTCCATGAGATGTTTTTGTTCCTTTAATACGGAAATCATCGAAATCAACTTCTTGGTCTCTAAACAACATTAACAAATCAGATTTTGACTTATGATACTTTGATATACAAGGTCCCCATTGCTTATACCTCTCGAAAACAGTTTTACTACCTATAACCAAACCTTTCTGTTTGGTCATGCCTTGTGTTACGGCTTCAATAAGGACTTCTATATCATTATAATGATCTATATGGGCGTGGGAGACAAAAAGAATATCTAAACCACTTGGATCCAATCCAAATTCATGAGACCTTACTAAAGCACCAGGTCCTGGATCAATATGGAAATTTTTACCAGCGAACCCATCGATTCTAAATCCTCCAGTCATTCTTTTTTGAGATATGGTGGTAAATCTTCCTCCACCAGTTCCTAAAAATGTTATTTTCATTTTATCCCTACAAACCCAAACTTAAACTTTGAAAACAGACCACTCATTCCTAAGTTCATCTCTCAAAACAACGGAAACTCCATTTTCTTAAGTCACCTAAAAGGTAAGAAAAGTCTGAAAATTCTTATAAAAATTAATATAGATTAAACCCTTGATATTATTATGTCACAACTTAGGCATGATTTACTATTTTTTAAACATAAAGATTCATTTTCAATAACAACCTCATCTCCAATCTTTCCAGTTTCACCATCAGATAAAAACATTATAGCATTACCTCCAGGTTCTACAATTAAGTTCCAATCTGTATCAAATGCTTGAACATCAGAATTTAAGGTTACTTGTAACATATTCCCTTCCATATTAGACACTTTACCAATTTTTCCTTCATATATAATCTTTGATGCCATTTGTATTTTTTTATTGGTTTGGGACAAGTCTACTTTTAATTTTTCCCTAAATTTATCTAATAGTTTAATATCCCTTTCAATTAAATTATCTAAATAAGCTATTGCTTTTTGATGAGTGTAATTAGTTTGCTGAATAAGAACATCATATTCTTTACCAATTGATGGTGTTTCATTTGAAACCTTTTCAAATACCTTAAGGAAAATATCTCCTACAAATCTTAAGCTGACATTAGACTTCCAAAATTCGTTTATATACTCGTTAGCCAAAGATTTTGTTATTTTATTACCAAAAACAATTATGGATCCTTTTCCACTTTCAGAAGATACGATTTTTGAGCCTAACAATTCAACTATTTTATAGGCATTGGTCGTGGCATATATTCTTTTTCTCTTAGTCTCTGAGGTTGTTCTTGTACTAACTTCACCAACAAGAGCATTCTCTAAACTTTTTATTTTAACAGTGTCTTCTGTGATTTTATAAGATATACTCAATTCTTTGGCTTTATTGACAAATTCTTCATCTGTTTTCAGAACTCCAGAGTATAAATCTTCTTCTAATTTTTCCCTATTTGATTTTTCTCCAAAGAAAGCTATCTTTCTTTTATCGCCCACCATTACAGAGCCTTTATTCCCAATATAAGTTATTACCAAACTAATATTAATCACCTACAACTTATCTGATGATAATTGAATATCTTAAGAATTATCTTAATAACTGTATTTTTAATATAACAGACTTAATTATCTTTAGAATTTAATATCTTAAAATCTTAATATCCATTTTTCAAATATAATCCAAATACTAATTAAAAAATTACAATAACAATTATAAATGAAAAAAATATTTATAGAATATAGATTATTATAAATCTTATTCAATATATAATTATAATATTGTTCATATAAAAAGAATATTCATAGAAAATATTGTTTTATATGAAAGTGAAAACAAACGATATAATAATTAAAGCTAAAATAGTTGTTTATTTTAAAATCTAATTTTAAGTAAAGGGGATAAATTGTATTTTGAAGGAATAATAATTGGTTTGATTTCATTTTTAATTATAGGAGTATTGCACCCTGTTGTTATTAAAGGAGAATATTGCATCGGGAAAAAAATATGGCCTATATTTCTATTAAGTGGGGTTATATTTCTAATTCTCTCTATGTTCTTAGAAGACACAATATTCTCAATTATTTCTGGTGTTTTAGGTTTTTCATTATTATGGAGTATTCACGAAGTTTATGAACAAGAAAAAAGAGTTAGAAAAGGCTGGTTTCCTTACAACCCTAAGAGAAAAAAATAATCACATAATTAAACTATTAACTACTAATAATTAATTAATATGATGGCTAATTAAATTATAATAAATACTTAATGAATACAATTATGAATAATGCATTTATAAGAGAGTTGATAAATATCTACATTCGTGTGATTAATCTTTACATCTCAATTTTAAAAGAAAATTTAGATGAATTAATAGAGATCATAAATTTTGTACTTGAATTTAATTCTAATATTGGAATTGAGGAAGGACTTCTATTTAAGATAACTGGAAACAAATTTGTAATCTCATTTATTAATGATTTAATATCTAAAACCATGATAAATAGAAGAGTTAAATACGAACCATCTTTATTAGGAGAAATATTGTTTGATATATATGAAACTCGTGGAATCAAATACAAAAACTGTTCATTTATAATCAACGAAATAGAGTTTGAAGTTTCTAATGATTATATAAAACTATATTTCCTAATAGCCAGATTGGGATTAAATGATGATGGCAATAATTTAATAAAAGAGTTTGAAAATAAAATAAAAAAATCAGATATTCAGGAATTTAACTTCTATTTTTCCAAGAGAGAAATAGGTCTTTTTGAAGAAATTGATACAGATAAAATAAAAGAGCTTAGTAAATTTAAAAATCTTCTCAAAGCAAATGGTTTTTATTATAAAGATTACTATGATTACAATGAATTTGAAACCCTATTTAAAAATAAATTAGAAAACCTTGCACTTAAAGAACAGAAAAAATTAAATAAAGAAAAAAAGAGAATAATGAGTAAACTTTCAAATAATAATTTAACAGATATTTTTTATAGTTTTGTTGTTCTTGAAAAGTATAGACTTAAAAAAGATACCTCAGAGCAAGAAAAGAATTATATTAATAGGTTCTTATCAGAAGAACAGAACACAATAAACAGATTTAACCACGAATTTGGACAGAATAGCTTCCAAGAAACTGTAAAATATATAATAAATCAAGGAATGGCTAATCCAAATGAAGAAGAATTTGATAATGTTCTAAGTAGACTAAAAAAATATTATGAAGAAAAAGATTTTACAAACAAATCAATGAAAACCTTAGAAAAATATCTTGAAAACAATGGAATAATTAAAAATAAAGCCCTTAAAGATAAACTAAATATTAAAAATAATAATAATTTAAAGATTGGAAAAGATAAAAGTACTTTCAACGATGAATTGAATATTTTTGGTCTTTTAGATATTTTAAAAACAAAAAATTCTGAGAGTATATACCCCATTTTACAATATCTAAAAAAAGAAGAAAATTCAGAACTTAAAAATGTCTTAAAAAGGATTTACAATGAATTAGAAGATATTTTAGGAAACAGCTATTTACTTTATATAATCTCATTTTTTTATGATTTAAAACCTGAATTTGAGTTGTTACAAGGATATTATATTAAATTACTTGATAATGGAGTTATTGATCAATTTTATAATGATGAATGGCAAAAAGATGACTTTGATGAGGAAAATTTAGAAGAATTATTCGAAGATGATGAAGTAACCTCAATTGAAGAAGAGTTTATAATCTCAACAAACGACTCTTTAGAAGAATGGAATAGCTATTATAAACTTTTCAGAACCCATATTTTACAAAATGAAGATAATTTAAAGTTAATCAATTTAATGGTTCTATCAAAAGATTGGAGTAATTTAAAAATAGATAAGAATATTTTAAATTTGAAACTTTTAACCAACACTATTTTTAATGAAATGAATGAAGTAATAGCTATTTTATATGATTTAAAATTTTTAAATGACCACTTAGAAAATCTTAAAGATAAAGGAATGAAAAAGCAGTACAATGATATTAGAAAATTTATTAATAAGTGGATAAGAAATATAAACTCATTCAAAAGATTATGTAAACTTCATTTAGTATTTGATTAAAACATTTACTATTGATAAATTTAAATCAATTTTATTAGTTATTAAAATTAAATAAGAATACGATAAAATGACAGAAATTAATCAAAACTATATAGTACTAAAGGAGGATAAAACAACTGACCCAATAAAAGAAATTCACATGACACAATCATTGAGTTATAAAGCAATAATTGAATTATTAGATAATTATCCTGCTTTAGAGAGAATAACCTGCCCAATAAGTTTATACAATAGAATTTCAAAGAAGTACATTGAGGCTTTAGACAGGATGGGGGTTTCTATTCAAGCAAAATATAATTATAAACGCCCTAAAAAATATGGGGAAGGTATAGGATCAAAGGTAGTTAATTTAATCCAAGAAGGTAAAACCCCTTTAGAAGTTGCAAATATTATGAACTTACCTGTTGAAAAAGTTTATTATATAAGAAGAAAATTCTCTAATCCAAACATAAAACTTAAAACAGGAAAAAAAACCAAATATAGTGAGGAACAAATTACCAGTATTAAAAACCAGAAAGAAAATGGAGTTCCTGTTAAAGAAATAGCTGAAAAAGAAGATATTCCTTTAAGAACAGTTTATTATATTCTTAAAAACTATATTTCTAAAAAAACAATAATAGATGAGTTGTAATTGACTTTAAAATTAAAAGCTAAACAATTTTAAGAATAATTCATTGCACAAAAAAAAATATTAGGGAGTTTTAATATATATAAGAAATAGTATATATAAGCTTATCTGTCCACATTAATATATATTTATTCCTCTCTTTTATTCTTAATATGAGTTGATTATATTGGCAATTTTCTCCACTGCTCTACCTTTATTCATATCCAAATGAACTGCATCAACATCTACAACCTCAATATGCTCAACATTATCCTCCAAACCATTATACTTAGACTTACCCACCTTAGAATCCTTAGCCCTGAACAAAACCACATCACCACCATAACACTTTGGTCTATACTTAAAAGCAGCCTTCCCCAATAAATCATTTTTGTGTGCGAATATTTTAAGATCCTCAGCACGCAAATCCTCACCATTCTCAAGAAGAGTTTCAATCTCCTTATTCGTCTTTTCCATCGAATTCGTAATAGGATCATTAATAACCGTCATTTTAATATTGGTGTAAAATGTTGGATCCAGTAAATATAATTTAATTACCTTTTCACCATTTTTTTCTAATACTCTTGCAATTTCATAAGCTATAATACCACCAAGGCTCCAACCACCAATATAATAAGGTCCTTCAGGCACAATCGTCTTAATATGTTTTATATATGTTTTCGCAACAGAATTTATCGAGACTAAATTTTCATCATCCTCATAATATGGAAACTCCAAGACATAAAACCCTTGATCCTTACTAATATGTTTAGCTAACTCTGTGTACAATATACTCCCACCAGCACAACTATGAACAAAAAATAAAGGAGGCTTAATATTATTTGAATTAAATGTGAAAATATGGATCTGATCATGCTCTTTTATAAACTTAGACAAAGACAAGACAGTTATATGTGTTCTAAAAACACCAAAATAAACTATTTGCTTATCAATCATTTCATTTATCTTAATCAGTAATTCACTTGCTTGTATTGAATCTCCGCCTAAATAGAAAAAGTCACTGGTAATAGAAATCAAGTCCTCATCTAAATTTAATGTTTCACTATAAGCCTTCACTAATAACCTCTCAGTATCGTCTCGAGGAGCAACATAAGTCCTTTCCTGATTTTTCTTTTGGAATAATTCAAGAATATTTTCAGGAACTATATTCTGTCTATCTATCTTCCCATTATTATTTAAAGGAACCGAGTCAATAGCTTGAATGACAGAGGGTATCATAAAATCAGGTAGAACTTCCTGTAATTTAATTTTTATAAAGTCTTCATAAAATAATTTATGCGAGACATAACCCAAATATAATCGTGTATCATTAGCTATTTTCGTTATATTTGAACAATCAAAACTCACACAAATTGCTTCAGTTATACTTTCATCTATCTTCAAAGTATTTTGTTCTATTTCTGTTGGTTCTACTCTATAACCATGAATATTCAACATGAAATCTTTTCTTTGAAGAAAAACCAACTCTCCATCAGTATTATAGTATGCTAAGTCCCCAGTCTTATACAAAACTTTATACTCATCAGAACTTGAGTAAGGGTTAGGTATGAATTTTTCATCTGTTAATTTTTTATCGTTTAGATAACCTAAAGCCAACTGCCCAGCAACACAAATTTCACCAACATCACCATCACTCACTTCTTCCAAATTTTCATCTAAAAGATAAACCTTAATGTTATTCACTGGCTTTCCAATTGGAGTATCCTTATATGACTTATCAATTTTAAAATAAGTGTTGAAACCAAGTGTTTCTGTTTGTCCATACAAATTAATAATAGTAGTCTTTGAAGAATAAATATTAGAAACCTTATCTGTTGAGACAATAAATGCTTCTAATAATCCATCACCATACTCTAAAAATTTTTCAGCTAACTGAGGTGGAAACATGGACCCATTAATCTTATTCATTTTCATATACTTTATTAAGTAATGTAGATCTAATATTTTTTCATCAGGAATAATGTGTAAGTAACCCTTTGAAAACATAACACCAAAGGTTATGAGATGTGCTGCTATCATAGAAAAAGAGGGTATTAAAGTTATCACACATTTTGATGTTAAATATTTCTCAACTAATTCCATTGAAATATTCCTTGAAGCCAATGAAATTTGTTTATAATTTATCATCACTCCTTTAGGAGTGCCTGTTGTCCCTGAAGTAAAACAAACCAAAGCTAAATCATCAACACTAATATAATTATCACCATCAACTGGATTTTCGAAATCCTCACCTAAACTATTTAATTCAC
This sequence comes from Candidatus Methanovirga procula, assembly GCA_031280375.1. Taxonomy (GTDB): domain Archaea; phylum Methanobacteriota; class Methanobacteria; order Methanobacteriales; family Methanobacteriaceae; genus Methanovirga; species Methanovirga procula. The sequence continues at coordinate 21,928 of JAITGU010000141.1, forward strand.
TTATAAAAGATTCATTGATAATTAATTCAGTGTTTAATTGTTTTATCATTTCCTCGAATCGTGCTTTTGGTGTTCGTTTATCAATTACAGTGAAGGCATGTCCAAGTTTCCAGATCGCTAAAATAGAAGCAACAGTAAAATGAGACTTATCAATGAAAATAGGAATTATTAATTCCTTGTTTAGATCAGGTTCGTTTAGATTAGATCCAGAATTTGAATCTAATGATTGTATTTTTTCAAGTTTAATTTTTATGAGGTTAGCTATTTTATTCACTAAAATGTCTAATTGACTGTATGTTAAAATAGTATCATTATATTTAATAGCTTTACTTTGTGGCTTATTAAGTATCAATGAATCAAAACATTTCAATATAGAATCTTTCAACATTAATCACCCCTTAAAATCATGAAAAATATCCTATTGGATATTATAATCAATTATTATTTGTTTATATTATATATTATTAAATTATGGGAATTTATTTCTTTAACTTCATATTTAATAGCAATCTGTAATGTTATTATTGGGTTTGTAAGTACTTTTCACCCCAAACACACTTTGAGTTCCCTATTTTATTATTCATTAATACAGCTTTAACAATACAGTTAGAACAAAAAAACAGATGTTCGCATTGACCGCAAATTGTAGCTTGTGGTTTATCTATCTTATCAAACCCTATTTTTTCCATCCTTAAAAGAACAGATTTTAAATCTTCATCTAACACATTACCAACACTGAAAAAACTATTAACATCAATCGGGCAAAGTTTAACCTTTCCTGTTGGAGTCACACTTATGGTCCTTAATCCAACACCACAATTACCAGCCTGGAAAGCACTGTTTTCATTATCATCGCTCATAGCTTGATATTCCTCTGATTTACCTATATAATCCCCAAACTCATCAATCAATAATCTAACCTTATCCTCAAACATGCGAAAATCATCAGGAGAGAAAATCAAATCATCATAGTCTGTAGCTCTTCCAATTGAGGTTATAATACCTATTTCAACTTTAGAAGCCCCTAATTTTCGTGATAAATTCGCAACATTAATCCTATCATCTTTATTATAAGGAGTGCAAACCATAGCCACCTCAACATTAACCCCTTCACTTGAAACTTGAGAAATCACTTCATTAACCTTATTAAAAGCACCAGACTTACCAACAAAATCATCCATATACTCAGAAGTGCTACTGTTTAATGTTAACCTCAAAGTAATCTTATCCTTATATTTCTTAAAAACATCTATATGTTTTTCATTAATCAAAGTACCATTACTTAGAATTACAATTCGTTGGAATAATTTAGAAGCAACCTCTACAATCTCATCCAGTTGCGGATGGGATAAAGGTTCGCCGCCGCTTAAATTAAGTGTATTCGTGCCCATTGCCCCTAATTCCCTTAAAAAGTTTATTAATTTATCCTTGTCTATGAAGTCGTGTTTTATGGGGGAGGAGTCATTGAAACAGTGCTTGCAATTCCAATTACAAAAGTCTGTAAGCTCAACAAGCAAATGTAATGGAACTTGTAAATCTTTAGAACCAGTTATAACAATCTCTCGAGGTTTGGGTTCATCGAAAATGTCAAGATATTTATTATTAAGAATGAAAAAACTCACAACATCTTTAATCTCCTCAGGATCCTCACCATACTTAGAAGACAAATTATGAATTATCTCCTCAATATTACTTAAACCATCACATTCACGGAGGATATTTATTGCATCAGTGTTCAATGAAACACAATCAGAAAGATCCTCAAAATCATACAAAAAAGATAAACTGGAACCCAAATGCAAACAATACCCTTCTCTTATCACAGGAAAAACACACAACACAATCACACACCTGAAAAAAAAAGAAAATAAACTTCAAAAAAAAATATTATTAATACATGAAAAATTATAGTATTTTTGTAGATAGTTTTTATCAAAAACTCCAAAAAGAATACTATGACTCAAAATATTTAGTAGACATATATAAAAAATTAAATATGTCATGACACTATTATTCTTAAAATATTATAAATATATAAATGTTTTACACCAATGTCATCAACTTAATACATTTTGTTAAATATTTTAATAAAATGTATAAAAAAAATTTGCAATTTATTTAAAATCATGAAAAATATATAATCCAATTCAAATAAAAATCGTTAAGTTGATGACATTGTGTTTTACACTCCATTATTGCAACCTATAGAATTTAGTCAAATACTCACAACCTTGTACTTCAGTCATTACAGGATTCATACAATTTTTTCAATGATGAAATGTAACGATCTCAGGAGCACAACCTTGTACTTCAGTCATTACAGGATTCATACAACAAAGCTATTGGTTTAGGAGTGATAATAGTTCTCAGCACAACCTTGTACTTCAGTCATTACAGGATTCATACAGCAGAAGCAAATTTCACATGAATTCCACCTGGTGTTTGATCAGCACAACCTTGTACTTCAGTCATTACAGGATTCATACACATAATCCAACCATTGATGATATTATAGATTTAAAAAAAGGCACAACCTTGTACTTCAGTCATTACAGGATTCATACGAAGGATTTAGTAAGCTCTACAATAGCTAATGGTGAAGCACAATCTTGTACTTCAGTCATTACAGGATTCATACTCTTGAACAGCTAATTTAACATTTTCCCAAAAAGACCACAATCTTGTACTTCAGTCATTACAGGATTCATACTTAATTACCAAAAATTTTGATTTTTGTAATTATGACCACAATCTTGTACTTCAGTCATTACAGGATTCATACAGTTCACCTCCTTTGCTTGAATTGGTCTAAAAAACTTTGTTAGGTCTTCTTTTTTTGAAGTTTTGTGCAAACCTCAAAATACATGACCTCATTTATATAGTTCTGCACAACCCATATAAATACTTTATTGTTTTATGTTTTTAATATTTCATATTTAAAGATTTAAAATAATCATGATAAAAAATCGATGAAAAAAATACTATGCTTAAACACTTATTTGTTTATTTCAATATTTAAATCATGAATAAAAAATGTAATACTTTAATTTAATGTTATTATGAAAAGCAGAAAAACAATTAGACTTGCACAAAACACCCAAAAAATAAAAATCATTCATTAATCTATAAAAGTAGAACAAAACAGGAAA
>JAITGU010000146.1 GCA_031280375.1 Candidatus Methanovirga procula
ATATTAATTAATATCCTTTCTCCTATTTAAATATTATGCCAATATAACATTTTTTAGATTTATTTTTACATCGGCATCACCATGCCACCCACTGAATTTTTTACAATGTCAAAAAAATTAATTAAAAGATAAAACATTTAGATAATTTTGAAAAAATAGCTAAATAAACAATCATATATCAATTGAGTAAATGCTTGTTTAATCAACATAGATAACTGAACTTACCACAGAACCTATATTTTCAACTTCATGACTTATTTCTTCAATTATCAGATCTTTAATAGCTACACCACGAACTTCCATCATATATCCTGCCATGAAAATAGCTTCTTTTTTTACTTCTTCAGGATTTTCATTAATAGAATGTTTTTCAACAATACAACCTAATTTTTCACCAATAGCTATTCCAACGCAGGCTGTGATTGATTCTCCTTTTTTACTTGAAGTCACTGATGATAAAACACAGTTAACCATAGATCCTGGTTTAAAATCAGGTAGAGATACTGTTTCTGCATTACCATCTAACATGCTTGAAACCTTAATTAAGTTAACATCACCAATGCCAGCATCTATTAGTGCATTATCAAATGCATTCAACTCAGTAGGACCTTCACTTTTACCTGAAACAATAGCTATTTTGATAATAATCACCTCATCTTATTAATTCATTTAATATTCAATGTTAAGCAATTATAGAATATTAAAGAAACTTTTTTATATTATTATTTTAAAATTATTATTAATCTAAAATATTAAAAATATAATTTCAATTTGAAGATATATTAAAATTTCTTGAATATCTAATAAAAATATATGATTTAAGATATAAATTTATATCTAATTTTATTATAAGAATATATTAATTGAATTATAAACTTAGTGGTTTTATGAAAATTAATGTGCCTTCAAGATTACATATGACTTTAATAGACCTTAATGGGTCTTATGGTCGTTTTGATGGAGGTATTGGTCTTACATTGGCAAATCCAAAAATAGTTCTAAAAGGAGAACTCAGTGAAACTGGAATATCTTTAGATTTTTCTTCAAGAATTGATGATAATATTAAAGATGAAGCTTATCTGAAACTTTTAAAAGCTGTTGATGATTTAATGAAACATTTTTCAGTTGAAAGTGGCTTTCATTTTACTCTTGAAGAAGCATATCCCACACATAGTGGTTTGGGTTCAGGAACTCAGTTTGCACTTGCAACAGGTAGAATTGTTTGTGAGTTACTGAAAGATGATTTAAATATTGAATATAATGATTTTAATCAAAATAATGAATATAATAATAAGAATAATAGTATAAATGCTAACAATGCAAAAAGTTCGATTAACAGCTATTCTTTAGGTAAAATTCTTAAAAGAGGAGGAACATCTGGAATAGGCACTTTTTCTTTCGATTATGGTGGTTTTATTCTTGATGGAGGCCATAGTTTAAATGACAAAGAAAAATTTTTACCATCTTCTGCTTCATCTGCAAAACCACCTGTTTTAATAGGTAATTATGATTTTCCTCAAGAATGGGATATTATAGTAGCTATTCCTAATGGTGACGACACAGTTTCTGGTAAAAAAGAAGTGGATTTATTCCAAAAATATTGTCCAGTTCCTAAAGATGAAGTTGAAAAATTGTCTCATTTAATTTTAATGAATCTAATTCCTTTTACATTAGAGAAAGATATTGAATCTTTTGGTCAGGTTATAAACCAAATTCAAGATTTAGGGTTTAAAAGGATTGAAATAAGTTTACAACCAGATAATGTTAAAAAAACAATGGAAGCAATGAGAGAATTTGGGGCTTATGGTGTTGGTATGAGTTCTTTTGGTCCTGCAATTTATGGTATTACATATAAAAATACAAAAGAAGTTTATAATGCAACAAAAGAATATCTACATGAAGATAGTACTGTATTAATTACAAAAGCCCAAAATTATGGTCATGTATTAGAAAAATGATCTGATCATATATTTAAAGTAATGGATAGTGTTTTAATGATTTTAAAAGGAAAAGTTTGGAAGTTTGGAAGTAATATTGATACCGATGTTATTATTCCAGGAAGATATTTAAGAACATTTAATCCTGATGATTTATCTGCTCATGTGATGGAAGGTGAAAGACCTGATTTCACTTCTAAAGTTCAAAAAGGAGATATTATCGTTGGTGATTGGAATTTTGGTTGTGGATCTTCAAGAGAACAAGCAACAATAGCTATTAAAAATGCTGGTGTTGATGCTGTAGTAGCTAAATCTTTTGCAAGAATATTTTATCGTAATGCCATTAATATTGGTCTACCAGTTATAATAGCTGATATTGATGTAAATGAGGGAGATGTTTTAGATATAGATCTTAAAAGTGGAATCATTCGTAATTTAACCACAGACAAGTCCTTTAAAATTAAGGAATTTAAGGATTTTCTATTGAATATTCTTTTAGATGGAGGGCTTGTAAATCATTACATCAACAATATTAAATGAATATTTAAAAACATTAAAAGTTAATTGTTAATTTTTAAGAGTTGATATCAATGCTGTTAACTTAATATTTATACTATAGGTTTTATTTAGACAATATATGGATAGTTGTAATTATTATAAATTATAATAAACATATTTAAAGAGTTTTTTGAGCTAATAAAATTTAAATGAATTCTTAAAAATGAGTAGAACAGATTCTAAAATCCTTCAAACGCAATAAATACATGAATTTTAGAGATATAAATCTATTCCATGCTCTCTCGTGGAAAAGTATAAATATAAGTAGTTGAATTAGATTAGATAATGCTCAAAATAAGGGTATTCAACCCGTTAGTAGACAAACATATTGTAAAATCAAGGCAAAAAAATAAAGCCTTAATCATTTAAATACAATGAATAATAAGGGTTAGTAGAAGAAAATATGCTCATCACAGATTTTTATAGTATCCATTACAAAGTTTAGTGAGAAAAGTTTATTCGCATATTGTATTTCATTAAATTTTTAAAAAACTTTAATAACTTTTAAATTAAAAACTTGAATAATTTTTAATAAAGATTTTTAAATAAATTTATAAAAGCTTGGAGATGTACTATATTATATATAAAACATGAAATTTCATGAAAACCTCCACACACTTTTTTTACAGTTTCTCTTAAATTGTTATTAAAATATATTAATTCATAAACTACAAAAAATGTATAGTAGGTTTAATAAAAAATTTAATGAAAGGAAAGAAAAATTAGTTAATGTTAATTTAATTTAACATAAAATAAAAGTTAATATGAAGTCGTATAGGTAAGTTGTGACATAATCATATTCACAGAAAAATATGGGGATAATAATGGCAAATCGTGATAATATAATTAATGATACAAATATGTGGTCTGTTGGTAAGATTTCTGATGAGGCTGTTTTAGCAGATATAGCAAAAAATGCTAAAAATCCAAATGTTCGTAGGGATGCTGTTAGTAAAATTTCTGATGCGGCTGTTTTAGAGGATATAGCAAGAAATGCTGAGGACCTAATTGTTCGTAGAGGTGCTGTTGGTAAGATTTATGATGAAGTTGTTTTGATTAATATCATTAAAAATGATGAAGACCCAAGTGTTCGTAGAGCTGCGATTGATAATATTTCTGATGAAAATGTATTAACAGATATAGCAAAAAATGCTGAAGACACAGTTATTCGTAGGTATGCTGTTTTTAATATTTTGGACGAGAATGTCTTGGCTGATATAGCAAAAAATGATGAAGACCCAAGTGTTCGTAGAGCTGCGATTGATAATATTTCTGATGAAAATGTATTAACAGATATAGCAAAAAATGCTGGAGACTTAAGTGTTCGTATTGGTGCTGTTGGTAAGATTTCTGATGAGGATGCCTTGGCGGATATAGTAAAAAGCACTGAAGATCCAATTATTCATAAGTATTTAAAAAACAGTAACATGATTTGAATTAAATTTGAATATTTTTAATGAATATTATAAAATTTTGGGAAATAATACATGGTTTAAATTAATATCATGTTTTTAAATAATTGTATCCTCTTTGAATTTTAAATTTTCTTCTTTTTCTAAACTAATTAATTTAGGTAGTTTTCCAAAGGTAGCTATTGAATCTCCAAGAATTATTAAAACTCCGATAATATGTTCCTCAAATTTTACAGCTGAATTTAAACCATTTTCAACTGCTATCTCATCTGTTTTCCCTGTAACATCATTTCCAATAGCTGTTGCGATAGCATCAGCAACACTTGCTTTTTTAGCTATTACAGAAACAGAATCCCCCCTACCATAACTAAATGAATAACCCACTGTTCCAGAAGATGTACACAAGCCAAGTGGCGATTTTTGAGGTTTAAACTCAAATCCAAGTTCAGATGATATTGAGGAGTTACCAGCATATATTCCACAGACCATTTTCCTGTTTTTGTTAATAAATGAAATATCTCCACCATTGTTTACAACTGAAAATTTTGACCCATTTCTTACAAGTTCTTCAATAGCTAATTGAGATGTAGTTCCTGCAACAGCTGCCATAGGTCCAACATTAGCTATTTCACTGGCTTCAATCATTAATTTAATAATATCTGATTCTTCATCACATTCAATATAAACTGGTTCATAGGAACTAAAAAAATTGTGATGACTTGAGATATAATTTTTAAGTTCATTTCTTTTAGATATTATAAAGTCTTCTAAAGAATCAGGGTTTATATCTGAAATTAGATTTATCTGTGTTTCTTCTAATTTTATTTTTTTTTTAAACATAATAATCATTACATTATAAATCTAAATTGCTTATTTTATTATAGTCTGAGATAAATTTTTACATGATCAAATTATTTTTAATAGTCTTAAAGTTTCCTTTTATATTCCAATAGTATCATTGTTTCATCATCAAATTGTTTAGTACCTGAAGTGAAGTCATCTAATTCTTCTTTAATTTTTAAGATTAATTCTTTTATGCTTGTGTGTTTATTTTTGTTTAAAATATTTAACAATCACTCCTTTGAAAATTGTTCATTATTTTTGTTAAATGCTTCAGTAACTCCATCAGTATATAAATATAATCTATCCTGTTCATTTAGTGTAGTTTCATGCTGAATATATTTTATATTGTTGTTTATTCCCAAGACCATAGATGATCCATCTAAATCAACATGATTTGAATGATTATGGGAAATGAATGGAATATTATGACCAGCATTTACATAGGTTAATTTTCCTGAGCTGATTTCTATTATTCCTAACCAGCTACTTAAAAACATTTTATTTTCATTGTTATCATGTATTCTTTTATTAGTAATGTTAAAAACTTCTGATGGACTTAGACCAAGTAACAATTGGTCTTTGATTAAGGTCATAACTCTCATCATAAATAATGATGCTGAAACTCCTTTACCACTTACATCTCCAATAATAATAGCTAAGTGATCATCATCTATTAATAAATAGTTATACAAATCCCCCCAACATCTTCTGAAGGATTATAACTTGTATAAATATCAAATTCCTCTAATCTATCTGGGAAAGGAAGAAAAATATTGGGAAGTATATCTTCCTGAATTTTAGATGCAAATAAAAGTTCAAAAGTAATTTTTTCATTTTTCAGATGTAAAATGCTTAATTTTTTAATATATTCTTCTAACTCATCAATCATATTCTTAAAGGAGTAAGCCAAAGATCCAACTTCATATTTATTAGTGGATAAATCCTTCAAAGTATCTTTTAGATTTATAGGTATTTCTTTGTAACCTTTTGTTTTATTTGAAGTATAGTTTATCATAATTTCAGAAATGGTATTCAATGGTTTAGTAATATATTTTTGTAAGAAGAAATTAGTAAAATAATATATGATCAAATTAATCAAAACTATTGGAATTATTATATATAAATGGAAATTGGCAAAATAAAAAAGATAAGTATCTGGTGGAGTAAATTGAGTTAAAGAATTAATATGAACATATATTAATAAATTTATAACAACAAATTGGATTATAATAATTAAAGATATAAATTCAAAAAAAGATCTACCATTCTTTTCAATTGAATTTTTAGTGCTTGGCTTTAAAAAAACTAAGAAGATTATAAATAAAACAATCAAAAGAGTGTTGGTGTTATAAAAATTAGTTGTAAAAGTTTCATTGTTACATACAGCCATAACAATTAAAGTCATTGTAAGTAAAAGTAAGAGTGAATTAATAAGTTTTGGATAATAATTGGCATATTTGAAACATGGTTTCAAATATTTAGAACTTATTTTATATTTGGACTTTTTAGGTAATATAACATCTACATTTAATAAATTTAATATAGAAATAAATAAAATAGTGACAGGTAAAACTACATATATTGTGGAAAAATAATGTTCAATAAATCCAAATTTAATCGTTTCGTCCCCTAATATATTTATTTTAACAGAATAGACAATAATAATATAAAATACATTTGTTATTAAAATAGTCACCATAAGACTAATTAAATTATAACCATTATTCAAATAAACTACTAACCTATTTTTAAAGTTTAATGCATGGTATAATTTATAAACAAAAAAACCTATTACTAACACAGTCAAAGGATAAAAAAGTACATAAGTAGTCAAAGTATTATTTGAAAAATGTGAGTATGTATAAATACCATATATTAACTGCCCAATACTTGAACCTACAATTCCTATAGGACCCAATATTAAAGAAAAAGTAGTTACAAATATTATGGGTAGACTAATATAATTAAGCGGGCTGTGAGGATAGTAAAAATTCACTGTATCTTCTACCAAGCAAACAATCATATATGTGATAAAGACAATTAGAAATATTTTTAAATTCTTATTTTTTATTTTATTATTCATTATATCATTATTATTTTTAAATTATTAACCTTATTGCTATAATATTACTATCATTTTTTAAATCATTATTGGCTCATGCACATTATATATTATAAACATTTATATACTATACAACGATATGTAATATTATGGAAACTATAATTAGTAATATGGATAAATTTGTGATTGATGAGCAAAGTGCTATGGAGATTTATAGATCAGTCCGATGGTCACATATTGTGTTCTGCCCTTTACTGCGGTTCATATTAGATTTATAATTAGAGGATCTCAAGACGAGTATATTCGAAGATATAGTTGTAAGTCTTGTGGAAAAAACTTCAATGACTTCACTAAAACCTTGTTTGCCAATAGTAAAATACCATTTAGAAAATTACTCTATATATTAGTCAATATGAAGTTTAAAAGTGTTTACAACTTTTTAAAGAACCTA
>JAITGU010000005.1 GCA_031280375.1 Candidatus Methanovirga procula
TATTTCTCTGGATGGTTTAATAAACTCTTCTAAATTTTTTTTATCTTCATCATTAAGACCAAATTTTTTATTTTTCATATTACAATATATTATATTACATACCATATAAAGTCATACAATTATTTTGTCTTGACAATAGTTTCAAAAAATCATGAAACAATGAAATTTATAAAATTTTTTACATAGCCTTTTATTTAACTTTATTAACATATTATATTGTTAATTCTTAAAAAATCATGTTTTAAATTTTAAAAAAGTTATAAAATATCTTTAAATTAGAATTCAAATAATTTTAAGAACGATTTTTTAATAAATGGTTAAAACACTAATAATATGTGAAAATTCAATTTTAATAAAAAATTCCTTATTGAATGTTATTTTTGGTGTGAATCCTTACCAAGAATAGGTAAAATGGAAATATCGGACAATGGAAGGTTTGAAAAGAAGATTAAAAAACTTTCTGATATTCACGATAGAAAAAAATGTGCTAAAACCAGGTTAAAGACATTGATAAACTACTTTAAATTGGGGGGGTTTAACATATTCCGTTCTAAAACCCATGAAAAAGCAAACAATAGGTTTAAAAATTTGAGGAAGTATTTGGATAAAATACCAAAGGAATTTGTTGATTTTGTTAAAAACAAGATCAAACCTATACTTTCAAAGTTACAAACCACCTTCAATTTGATTTCCTACCAACTACAAATAATAAATTAGAAAATTACTTTGGTGTAACTCTACCTCGCCATTTAAAGAAGTTATATAAGACTATTGAAAGTATTAAAATTTATTTAGACCTTCAAAGAGTTAAATGGGATCAAAATCACGGAAAAAATATTACACCCACTGAATTTTTTACATAGTCAAATAATAATTCTTTTAAATATTTTGTTGAAAAATTGAAATCAATATTAACTTAAAAGAATCTTATATTATCAATTTATGAGAATAAATGGATTTATACTATAAATTATAATATAATAACTATATTATTATCATAATTCTAATTTTTAATACTTATTCTATTTTCAGCATCATTTATATAATAAATTATTAAATAATTTAAAGATATCAATAATTTAAAGATGAAAAATATGAAATTTAAAGCTGAAATTGGAATGGATGTCGATGGAAAAAAATATGATCATAAGCTATTTAAAACATTAGAAACAATAACTGAAACTTTTTCCCAAAGAAAAGCAGCAAATAAATTAAATATATCACACAGTGTTCTTAATCGCAGAATTAAAAATGCTGAAGATAAATTAGGTTTTCAATTAGTTCAATCAAATAAATCTGGAACAGAACTAACAATTAACGGAAATGAACTACTAAAAAAATATCTTCAATATCAAAATAGGGCTAATGAAGTAGAAAAGATCATGATATACGGAGGTCCAATAACAATCGGACTTTTAGAATATCTAAACACTGATTTTTCAATGGATCTTGGACTTTATAGTTGTAGTGATGAGAATTCTTATAGTTTGGGAGAAAGAGGTTTAGTCGATATTTTAGCTTTAGATGACCCATTAATAGGATTTAAAAAAGATTTAGAATTTGTTCCAATAGCTCATGATCATCTGGTTTTAATAACAAACGATAAAAATCTTGAAAATGAGAATATAAAATATCTTGATGATTTAAATAATCTTAAATTTGTGTCAGTGACTGGTACAGCTCAAAGGTTAGCTTGGCAAACTTTAGAGGATAATGATATGAACTTTAATATTATTAAAACCTTTAACTCCCAATATGATGCTTTTAGATTTGTTAAAAATTCCAAATCCATATATACTTTTTTGAACGGTAGTTTTTTTAAAGGAAACGATATATTAAAAAGAGAAACGGAACATGTTATCAGTTTAGTGCCTTTGAATAAAGACAAAGAAGGAGTTAACGAATTTATAGATTATGTTCTAAATTCTCAGGAAAAAATAGCTAAACAAGGTTTTAAACCAATAAAACACTGGAAAATATGATATTCTTAACTTCCCAGATTAAGTCATTGTGGTTATGTTTATAGATTATTAATTTAATTATACCATACAAAATATCTTTAAATTAAATTTAAATAGTGTATATTAAATATTAAAGTTTTATAAGGCAATGTCCAAATTTTTACTGATGAAAGTTTATTGGTATTATGATATTATTATCCTTTAAGATAAACAAAAAATCGCCAAATAAATTTATTAGAGAAAATATATTCAAATTTTCTGTAATTTCCATAATGTCAAAAAATATGGAATTTTTAATAGAAATTAACTTTCATTTACAAATAAAACTGAAAAATAGCAAAAATTTATATTCACATAAATATACAAAATTATTGATTTCAAAATATCTTATCAGTAAAACTTTAGACTGTGCCTTTTATCTTATTCTTTTTTATTTTTAATACTTTTTAAAAGTTGTTCTTTTATTTTAATTGTTATTTTTTACGATGTTTGGGGCTGTCCAACAACTATTTTTGTTCAACCCATATAAATGCTTAAGTGAACAATTTTTAAATATTTAAAATTATTTATAGAAATTTTTATATAATATAAAATAGACATATATACTTGTACTTTTTGAAATTTTTTGTAAATAATCATGTATAAATGTAACTTTTATAATATTTAATATTATGGTATGTATAAATGTAACTTTTAAAAAATAATTTGTTTTGGATAAAATGATTAAAAGAGAATTATATTTAAAAAAAATCAGACCTTTAATTGGTAAAGATCTTATTAAGGTTTTAACAGGAATTAGAAGATGTGGAAAATCTTCAATGCTAAAAATAATCATCGCTGAATTATTAAAAGAAGGAATTAATAGACAAAACATAATTTTAATTAATTTTGAATCTGCAAAATATATGAATATTCATGATTCTACAAAATTAAACATATTAATTGAAAATTTAACAAAAGAGTTGGAAGGAAGAATATATCTATTTTTTGATGAAGTGCAAAATGTTAAAAATTGGGAAAAATCAATAAATAGTTTTAGAGTAGATTTAAATGTTGAAATATTTATTACAGGATCCAATGCTAATTTGCTCTCTGGAGAATTGGCTACTCTTTTAGCTGGAAGATATATTGAAATAAAAATCTATCCATTTTCTTTTAAAGAAGGATTAAAATTAAAAAAATACACAAATGAAAAGTTTTTTCATGGAATATCTTAGATATGGAGGCATGCCTTTAGTACTTCAATTAAACAAGGAAGAAAAAATTGATTACTTAAGGGATCTATACAATTCTATCATTTTAAAAGACATTATATATAGAAATAAGATTCGAGAAGTAGATTTATTTGATAAATTAATTAAATATTTAATGGATAATGTAGGAAATACATTTTCTGCAAAAAGTATTTCAAAATATTTCGAAAGTGAAAATAGAGTAGTCTCGCGAGATACTATCTACAACTATTTAATTTATCTTCAAAGATCCTCTTTAATACATAAAGTACAAAGAGAAGATTTAATTGGGAAAAAAATATTAAAGATTCATGAAAAATACTATTTCACAGATCATGGATTCAATGAAACAATTGCTGGTAAAAATATTAAAAATATTGGTCAAATTCTGGAAAATATAGTTTATATGGAATTTTTAAGAAGAGGATATGAAATATATGTGGGAAAATTAAACAATATAGAAATAGATTTCATATGTAAAAATAATGAAAAAACTATTTATGTGCAAGTATCATATTTTGCAAGTGAAGATACAATTGAAAGAGAATTCACTCCTTTACTCAAAATCAAAGATAATCATGAAAAAATTCTAATTACTATGGACGAATTTGATTTTTCACAAAAAGGAATAAAGCACTTTAACATGATCGATTTTTTAAAATCAAATGATTTTTAAATATCGAGAATTATAAAATCCAATTGAAAGCTTTAAAAGTCAAATATTTACAACCTCACAGATAAAAATTTATTAAAAAAGATAATAAATATTATCCAAGAGAGCATATAAAAAGTGATATTAACAAAACATTTTTTGTAATAATCCTTTTTTAAATTCTTTTTGAATTTCCAAATTTTTTTCCATTTCGTTAATTTTATTGTTTATATTTGTTAAAAAGTTAGCTATTTTTTCTTGTTCTTCTAATATTGGAAAGGTTACTTTACTTTTTTCAGATCGATATCAAAGATGGACAATTGTTGTTCTTTGTGCATATTTAGCTATTTCTTTCTTTTTCGCATGATTAATCTGATAGCTTAAAAATCCTGGATTATGCATTAAAAGTAGTAGATGAAGGAATAAGAATATCTCCTTTTTTCCAAATTTTAATTTATTTTTATCTTTACAAGTGAGTACACTCATATCATCAATTATTTCAGTGTAAATTGTGAATAAATCGCCCATATAATTTTAGAATTCTTTTTGCATTTTAGATGAAAAAAAAATTAAAAATGATTTTTTTATTAAATAATTATGTTTATTTCATCATAGTTTAAATAGGGGATTTTACTGTTTTTAACACCAGTTTTAAACTCTATTAAACCCTCTTGTTCTAATTCTTTTACTTTTGGATGGATTATGCCAACATCTTTATCTATCATTCTGGATAGTTCTCTTATTGATTTTGGTTTTTCTTTTTTAATAAAGTCCAATATTTCTATTTTTAAATCTGTTAATGTAATTTTATTAGCAACAATACTTTTACTTTCAAATACTTCTTCATCTGGATTTTTTAAGTAGTATTCCCAATTTTCTAAATCTACTAACATTTTCATACTTTCAGTTTCTTCTTGGGCTTTTTTTAATCTTTCAATGGATCCATATTCTTTTTCAAAAGCACGAATACTATTTATTTCTTTTTGTTTTTTGGTTAAAGTTATAATCATTCTATTAACTACATTCTTAATTTTTTTAAATTAACACCTTTATTATTATCTAAGTGTATTAAAACAACATTTAAAGTTTCTTCAAGTGTTTTTGTTTTAATTTCTTCCCTGTATGGGTGTATATGAGGATATCCATGATGATAATTATCTATAAGTATTTCATCTGGCATTATTATAACAGACCACCCTTTTTTATTGTAAGTTTCATAGACTTTTTAAGTTCCATAGACTTTTTTATTGTATTTTTCTATGATTTGCTGATTTCTTTCTTTCATTAGTATACTATATCACTTTACACTCATATATATTTGTTGATTTAGATTCAACACTAAAATATTAATTTCTTTATGAGACCTTAAATAAAAAATGGATTGAAATCTACATTAATTAAAATTTTTATTTTTAAGAATCAGCAGTCCAAATTCTAAATCTTGTAGCTTCTTTTGAATCTCTAACACGGTATCCAATAGATATTATAGTGTCAAGGTTATATAATATTGGTTGTTTAGTGGATTGGGGGTTGATTAGAGGAATTCCACTATTAGTAGAATTGTTAGGATTGAAGCTTACATCGTCTTTATTTAATTCCAGACTCAAAAATATTATTAAGATGTTTACTAACATTTTTTACAGAAACTTTAAAAAAATTAGCTATTATTTTCTGTGTAGTCCACATAGTCTCTCTTTCACGATCAATAATCACATGTAATGTTACAGCTCCTTCTGTACCTTTATATAATAATGTTTCAATTAATTCATATTCTTTTTGTCAATTCATATTTTCCTTTATTTTAAAAATTTAAATTAAAATCTTCTTTTTTTATCCTCTTAAAATAAAGGATTATCTAAGAAAAGAATAGGTATTTTATCACTGCTAAAACTACACCACCAGCTATTGTTAGTCCAATAGGTTTAATAATATCAAAACTACCTTTTAATTCTCTTAATTCTGCTTTTATTTCACCTGTTTATCCTTTAATTCTGTTTTTATTTCACTTGTTTCATTTTTAAGGTCTAATTCAAGTTTGTTTAATTTATCATCTATATGTTTAATATGGCTATCTTTAATTTCATAATTTCTTTCTCTAATTTATCAAAATTTTTATCATTTTCATTTTTGAAATCTTTTATCATTTCTATTATAATATTTTCCTTATCCATAATTCACCTTTAATTAATTTTGAACTTTTTAATGGTTAATCACTCATGATTTGATAAACGAGGCTGTCCAACAATTAAAATCGATAGATTAAATTTTTTTTGTGAGTCAGAATTGTTAGACAGACTCAAACATTGAGTTTTTCGAGTTTTGATCAACTTTTTAAAAGGTTGTGGTTAATCATGTTTCATTTACTATATTATATAAAACTTCAATATATATTTTTCTATGGATATTGTCGTGAATAGTTCATATTTAATTGTTTCTTAATCTTTCGATTTCAGACCTGTTTTTTTCATAGTCACTTTTTAGATTATTCACCAGTAAGGCTTCTCTTTCTTTATCAAAGATTAAAACTATTAGTATTGGCAAAGTTTTTTTTACAGTGTTTTGCAAAATTAATTATTTGAGATTAATTACAAAAAATTACTAAATAGAGTTTCTATAAACCCAATAATCTTAAAATTTCAGATTTTTAAATTTTCTAATTTGGGCTTTAAATCCAAAATAAAGAAAAAATAAAAAATTTTTTCTAACTGTGCAAAATCAAAGATTTTGCAACACACGGAAATCTTCGATTTTCCTAAGTTTAAAAGCTAATGCTTTTAAAACAAAGAACTTTTAGTAAATATTAATTTTATCGATATTAACAAAGTTAGGTTAATAGAATCTCTCTAAAAATTACCAAAAATCTTTGATTTTTGTAATTATCAAAATCTTCGATTTTCAGTAATCTTCGATTTTCAGTAAACTAAAAAATGGAATTTTTTTTAATTTTTTTTAATTTTTTTGAACTTGATTAAAATTCTTAAATTTCATTTTTAAATTATTAAAATTAGATTATTTTTTATAAATGATCTTTATTAAAATTAATTTAATAAAATAAACTTCATGATCATGATTAGTATTAATAATTAATAAACATTGGCAGTGAAAAAATAGACACTGTCAGATTAATGGTAAGTTTTATTACTTTTGAAAGATAAATTTATTTTTGAAAAAATAAAATTGGTTTTTATGGTTTTTTCATATTTTAAATAAGATAATAAAAAATGTTTGATAAAGCAGTGTATTTTAGAGTTATTGTCTTAAATTTATTATCACTGATATTTTTATTATTTAATGTGAGTTAAGAGTATATGAATGAAAAATTAGATATTACAACTTTGATTAATTCTTGCAATACTTTAAAAAATAGTATTGATATTTATAAAGAATATTCAGATGAAGATTATTTGGCTGATTCAATCCGTTCAGGAGTTATCCAAAATTTTGAAGTTTCCTATGAGCTGAGTTGGAAGTTTATGAAGCGTTGGCTTGAATTAAATATAAGTCCTGATATTGTTAAAGGAGTTTCAAGGAAGGAATTTTATAGAATAGCTTTTAATAATTTATTAATTTCAGATATTCAAAAATGGTGGGATTTTCATGAAGCCAGAAATAAAACTTCTCATATTTACGATGAAGATATAGCTGAGGAAGTTTTAAGTGTTGCTTTTGAATTTTTATATTATTTAGAGGATTTTATTCTTGAATTAGAAAAAAGATTATAACTTTATACTATTTTTTTTATATATGGTATTTAATACAAATTTATATTAAGAATTAATTTTCTTCATAAGAATAGTTTTCTACAACAAACCTCTGAATTATTAAAAATAATATTATTATAATTAAAAACAATCCTATTGGGTGTTTTTTGATGCAGCTTTCTAAGGTCGAGAAAAAAATTGTGGTCAATATTTTGAAAAATTATATTAAAAATGGTGAAGTTAGAGTTTTTGGGTCAAGATATAAAGGAACTGGAGATATTTATTCTGATTTAGATTTAGTGATTGTTGGAGAGTCAAAATTAAGTTTATCTGAAATGGGTAATTTAAAATATGAATTCGAAGAGTCAAACTTGCTTTTTCAAGTTGATATTTTAGATTGGAATAGTTTATCCAAAGGATTTCAAGCTATAATAAATAAAGGCTACGAAGTTATTTATTCGTCTAAGTGGGATTCTTAAAACGATATAATAATGATTCTTAAAATAATATCATAATAGTTATATATTAAGAAATTCATAAATTACATTAATGATAATACGAGAATTTCAAACCATAGATTTACTTAGAGTTTATGGGATTGAAAAAGAAACATTTTCTAATCCTTACGAAAAAAACATACTACAATGGTTATATGACATTGGAGCAGGGTTTTTAGTTGCTGAGGATAAAAATTTAATAGTGGGTTATATAATATTTTCCCTTAAAAATGAGAATCAAGGTCATATAATATCAATAGCTGTTAGTAAGGAGTTTAGAAATCAGAATGTTGGGTCGGCTCTTCTTAAAACAGCTATTAGTGTATTAAAAAGTTTTGATGCTAATGTTGTCTGTTTGGAAGTTAAATCTTCTAAGCATACTGCAATAAGTTTCTACAGTAAACTTGGTTTTAAAAAGAAAAATCTTTTAGAAAATTATTATGAAGATGGTTCTAATGGAATATCCATGTATTTAAATATTGCTTAATTTTTCTTTGATTTAATTTTTATTTGGTGTTAATTTGAAACTACCTGAATTATTTGTTCCTGTTTTTATTGAAAATATTGAAATAGCTATTTTTGCTGGAGCCAGTTCTGTTTGTTTATTTGAAAAGGAATCATCATGGCTTTATGATAATTTAAGTCTTGAGAAAATTAAAATAGCTGTTGAAACAGCTCATCTTTATAATGTAGATATATATTTAAATGTTGATGATTTAGTAAGGGAAGATGATTTTCTCAAACTTGTAAAATTCGTTGTCAAT
Source organism: Candidatus Methanovirga procula (assembly GCA_031280375.1). Taxonomy (GTDB): domain Archaea; phylum Methanobacteriota; class Methanobacteria; order Methanobacteriales; family Methanobacteriaceae; genus Methanovirga; species Methanovirga procula. The sequence continues at coordinate 8,808 of JAITGU010000005.1, forward strand.
CTTTATAAGATTGGTGTTGACGGAGTATTAGTACAGGATCTGGGCTTGATTAAGGTCATTAAGGATATATTGCCTAAATTTAAGATATTTGGTTCTAATAAGTTAAATATAATTAATAGTTTAGGTTTGAGTTGGGCTAAAGATATTAATATTAAAAGAATTTTTTTGGCTTGTGAGTTAGATTTTAATGAATTAGATTATATTGTGAGTTTTGGTCATTCGTTAAACCTTGAATTTGGAATTTTGGTTCACGGAGACCTATGTTTTGCTTATTCTGGGCAGTGTTTATTCACTGATGAAGATAGAAAAATATGTAGTCAACCTTGTAGAGCTAAGTTTAGGATAAGCGACGGAAAATCTGAGGAAATAGGTTCTTATTTACTTTCAACAAAAGATATCTCTTTGTATTCTGAGTTAAATGAATTGTTGAAGTTGGATATGGATTGTTTTAAGTTTGAAGGTATTGAAGATAAAGATTATCTTGCGATAGTTATAAATAGTTATAGAGTGGCTTTAAATAAAATAAAATTTAAAAAGATTTGGAGAGACCCAATAGCTATTGAAAAATTAAATTTAGGTTTTAATAGAAAACAGTCTTTTGGTCATATCTTTGATAATGATCTAATTGATATGAAAAATATGGGCTCTGGTCTCTTTATTGGAAGGATAGAAAAAGTTGATTTTGATGGTATAACAATTAAATTAAAACATGAACTTTTGACTTCAGTTGGTTTAGGTGATGTTTTAGCTGTTGAAGGTGGAAATGACTTTTTTACTTTTGAAATTTCAAACAAACCTGTTTTAAAAGAGAAGAAATTATTTATAAAAAAAATTAATAGAGATAAGAAGTTCAGAGTATCTGAGGGTTACAAGGTTTATATTGTTAAAAGTTTTGCTATGTCACAATTTAGTAAGAATTTAATTAGTAATGAAAATCTTTGGAGAATAAAAAAATCAAAGCTTGCCATCAGTTTTTATGTTGATAAAAATAACTTTCCTATTTTAAAAGGTTTTATTAGTTTAGCAAATGGAAAAAAGTTGTCTATAAAGAAAAAAGGCAATGAACCTTTACAAATTGCTCATAATAAACCTTTAACTATCCATAATCTTAAACATGGTTTGTTAAAGATTGGAAAACTCCCTTTTATTGTGACAGATATTAAATTTAATTATAATGAAAATCTTTTTGCACCTATAAGTCAAATTAACAATTTTAGAAGAGAATTTTATAATGAAATCGTTGACTTGATTGTTAATAGCTATTTACCTAATGATGTAGACTATGTTGATAAAATGTTTGAAAGGTTTTGTTCAAACTATAACAATGAAATATCTAAAAAATATGAACTTAATGATTTTAATTTGTCGATTTATATCAATGATTTAGATATTCTTAAGTTCATAACTGAAAATAATTTTAATTTTAAAAGAGTCTATTTAGAAGTTCCTTATGAAAATAAGAGTCATAGTAATAGGATCAATATCAATTATATTGTAAACTTTATGAAGACTGCAGTAGATATTTCAAAGAATGGACATTATGAACTTATTTGGAAATGGGAGGATATTGCTGGTGAAGAAATTAAAAATGGTTTCATTAAAGCATTGGGTATTTTAAATAAGTTGAATATTAAACTTGGTATAATGACTGGATTTTTGGGTTTAGATAATTATTTGAGAGATAGGCATAATATAGCTATAGGATCAAAAGCATTAAATATTTGTAATGTAATGGCTTTTTTGAATTTAAAAGATTATTCTGTTCTGACTTTGTCTTCAAAACTTTCAAAAAAGGATATAATTAATTTTATGAATAAATATATGGCTTTATCCAAATCTAAGAATTTACCCGATCCTGAAATCATAATTGGTGGGAATAATGAACTTTTAAGAACTAAAATTCATATTACAACCACAAATTCGTCTCAAAATTTATTTTTAGATGATTTAATAGGTAATTTATATCCTATTAAAAGAGATATTTTAGGAAATCCAACTATCATTTTAAATAGTAAGGATAATCTCCTATTTGATGATATTCAATCTTTAAGATCGAGTTCTGTTAATAATTTTGCAATAGATTGTAGATGGCGATCAAAAAAGTATGTTGAATCCAGCTATAATCGATATTTAAATAGTTATTAAATTTAAAAAAATCATAGTCTTTAATCCATGACTCAAATCTTTAAGTTATTAGAAGAACCTTTTTAAAACATGAAATTTTTTACTATTTATAAGAACCTTTTAAAAAAAAAAAAGGTTCATCAAAACTTATTTTTTAAAAATAATAAAATCCATTTTTAAAGAATTATTTTACTATTTATAAAAGTATAAACTTTTCCAAAATTAATATAAATCAATATTATTAGTTAAATACCATATTTTAATTAAAATACCTTTAATTTAGCATTTCTCGCCCTGATTTTTCATAAAACCCCACAATTTGAGAAAGCTGATCCATGTCCTTTTTCTTAATAACAACATCATTATGGGCTTTTTTAAGTAAATAAGGATAACCTTCAGTTGAATACCTTGATAAAGCAGTTATTACATTATTAATATCATTATCATCAGCTTCATAAGGAAGTTCAACTTTTAAAACATTTTGATTATCCTCTAAACGAATATAGACTACTGTAAAGACCAATTTTCTAAAAAATTCATCTTCAATAGGAAAATCATACTTAATAGAATAAGAAACCCCATAGTATCTTGGTATGCTGTAACCTGTTCCTTTAGTGAACCTGTTAAAAATAGCTAAATCTGGGAATTTTTTATTGAAATAATCTGTAGAATGTGATGTTTTGGAAATAGCTATTATTTTTTCCTTACTCTTTAATAATTTAAATAAACTAATAAGTTTTTCAAGGTACTCCAAGTAAAAAATAGGTTTATACTTCCTATATTTCTTCATTTTCTCTTCAAACTTCTTTTTAAGGTAATTAGTCTGTATACTAACCTTAAAACCAGAATCTAAGAAATCCTTACTTAAATTTACAAGTTCAATTCTTTTATCCTCAGGAATATCTTTCTCCATTGAAATCTGTCTAATCAAATGTCCAAAGATAGAACCATCAAAGAGGTAATAATCAGGATCAAACTCTTCAATTGTTTTAACAGCATTTTTTATTTCATATATTTCCATATAATTTCTTAAACGATCAGAAGTAAAATCACTTTTTTCAATAATATCTACTTTAGAGTGTTCAATTTTGTTAAGAGAACCATTCTCATATATTAATGATTCTGTAGTTATTGCATAAAAAACAAAACCTAAGAGATTTCGTTTATGAATACTTCCATCACCAGCAGATATTTTAAACTCATCGAAATCCTTATTTAAACATCTATCATTCCATTTATCATTAATGTCTAAGTTTAAGCTATCAATATCTCCAATTTTTCCCAGAATATAATTTTTTTTCTCAATAGCTTCTTTATATAATGATTTAAGCATTGAAACCTCAAAATGTTGAATGATTTAAATTAGTTTTTTATGACCCTACTTTTTTACAGCTCTGATACCCGATACAATTTCAGAAATTTTAGCTTCCACATCATCTGTTTCTTCAACAACCGTCCCAGTCACGATGATATCTGCACCAGCCATTGCCAAATTATATGCACTATCTTTGTTTCTAATTCCACCACCAACAATGATAATCATATTATCTACACTTGCTTTTGTGTATTTAACCATTTTTTCTGGAATGTGTTCATTTGCACCAGAACCAGCTTCCAAATAAAAAAATCTCATACCTAAATACTCTGCAGCCATGGCATAAGTTGCAGGAATTTTTGGTTTGTTACGAGGAACAAGTTTCGCACTTCCAACCCAACCAACAGTCCCTCCAGGTTCTACAACCATATATCCTAAAGGAATAGGTTCAATATTACTTTTTTTAACAGCAATAGCTCCTAAGGATTGTGCTTCAATGAGCCAATAAGGATTAGTTGAATTTAGAAAACTCATAAAAAAAATAGCATCAGCATACTTACTTACATTACTCGGATTTCCTGGAAATATTATGATTGGATGTTCAATATTCTCCGACAATGCTTTTGCAGTTGAATCAATTTGCCTAAAATCAACAGTAGATCCACCTAACATAATCCCATCAGTTCCACCTTTAATAGCTGCTTTAGCTATTTCAACTGCAGATTCAGAACTCTGTTCATCTGGATCAATTAAAGTAAGATGAACCTTACGACTTTTCAATATTTCTCTAATCTGTTCCTCTACTCTAAACATCTTATCACTGATAACTTCATGTGTAATAATATTTTATTTCATTAATCAAACAATCATTAATCAATTAAAAAAAACAGGAGTAAAAGTTCAACTTAATTAATTTAATTATTCCTGAAATAGAATATTACTTGTTAACACTGTTGAATTTGTTAATACTATTGATTTAAGAAGATAATGAATTAAATATTTATTTTATTAATATAACATTTTCCCCAATGTTTTTACTATTTATCAGAATATTTTTTGAGAATAAAATATTTTAGAATAAAAATAAGTTTAAATAATTAAATAAGATTATCCTCTTGCTTCTTTAGCTTTAAATCTTAAACCTTTGTAACCACATTTTCTACAAGTTTTCGCTCTTGCAGGATTACGAGCATTACATTTTAAACAAATTTTGACCTTAAAAATTCTATTTTCAGCTTCTTCAAATCGTGCCATCATGGTCCTCCTTTAATTGATATAATAATATAACAGTATAATAATTATTGCAGTATATAATTATAATATAATCATTAATAGCTATTATGTTTATCAATTATTAGTTTAATTATATCTTATAAAATGTCTTTAAATTAAATAATATATATTAAATATTAAAGTTTTATAATTTTATAAAATTTTACATTATTTCTTGTCACTAAATTTAATTTATATAAAATTCATCTATTATTAAATATATTTTGAAAAAAATAATATAAGTAAAAAAATATCTAAATACTTTAAAATGTACATTAAAATATTTTATCACTGAAACTTATTAACAAAATAATAAAATAGATAATAAAATAAAAATTGATAATAAAATAGAATATATTGAATTCCTTATATTTAAAGTTTTAGTTTAAAAGCACGAAAAACTAAACAAATATAAAATTTATCCAAGTTCTCTATTTTCATAGATCAAACTAAGAAATTTTTATTATATTACTTGATTTTTCGATTTCTGACAAATTATGAGTAATAATTATTATTGTTTTGTTATTTTGGATTTTCTTAAGAACATTATTCATAGTTTTCCTTGTGTCCTCATCAATGGATTTCATTGCTTCATCCAATAATAGAATAGGGTTTTTGTTTATTAATGCTCTTGCTAAAGCCACTTTTTGTCTTTCACCACTGGATAATAATTGTCCTGATTCACCAACATCATAATCATAGCCATTTTCATTGTTTTTAATAAAATCATCTAATTCAACTAAGCTACAAATTTCTTCAACATCACTTCTCTCAGCATTCAAATTACCCACAACAATGTTTTCATATATTGAACCTTTAAATAGGTATGGATTAGAGAACACAATTGATATGATCGAATAAGTTTTTTTGATCTACATTGCCTATGTTTTGCCCATCTATGGTTATCTTTCCTTCATTTGGAGTTAGTATTCCGCAGATTAACTGTATTATTGTACTTTTGCCTGTACCGTTATCTCCAACAAGATAATTTAAACCTTTATAAAATTGCTTATTAAAGTCTTTTAGGATTATTTTCTCACCATAAGCAAAATCAACATCTTCAAATGTTATTGTCCTATTTTTAAAGTTTAATTTTTCACTTCCTGACTTTTCAATTTCCATATCTATTATATCTTTTATTCTATCAATCGCTGGTGTAGAAGATTTATACAAATTCCAAAACGATGAAAATTGGGAAATCGGTGCGAAAAACATTGAAATGTAGGATAAGAATGCTGTGAATGTTCCGACACTTAATGTTCCTTTGAGAACCATTTCTCCGCCAAAGATTATGAATAATATTGTGGGAACAGCGACAACAAAGCTATTGAATGAAGCATTTGCAGATGAAATCTTTGTAAACCCATTGAAGTAGAATAATACTCATCATTAACTTTCTTAAACTTATCGTTAGCCCAAGTATTCAGATTGAAAACTTTAATCATTGGAAAAATAGATATTAACTCTTTTAAAATAGA
>JAITGU010000006.1 GCA_031280375.1 Candidatus Methanovirga procula
TATTTCTCTGGATGGTTTAATAAACTCTTCTAAATTTTTTTTATCTTCATCATTAAGACCAAATTTTTTATTTTTCATATTACAATATATTATATTACATACCATATAAAGTCATACAACTATTTTGTCTTGACACTATGTAGATCCAAATAAGGAATAATTCATTTCCATAAAGTCGAGTTTTGTCTGATGATTGACCAATTCCTCTTTTTAACCTATTTTTGATGCAGATTTTGAATCTCCAGCATATTTAAGTATCTCATCGTCATTTAAAATCCTAGATTTGGGTTCAATACTAAACTTTCCACTCCAAGTATTTTTTCTTACAGGATTTCCTTCTATATCTTTAGGAAGTCCAAATCTTGGGCACATGATAGGACTTGTTAATCTTCGGATTTCTCTTTCTCTTAACTCTTCATCAAAATTTTGATATTTTGATGATCTTTGAGGATACTTGGTTCCACAAAAGTTACAAGTGATTACTCCATCTACTTCTTCGATATTTGGACTTCCACATTTCTCACATACATCTTCCATAGTCTTCATTTATCTAACTTCTTTACTATTAACTATTTAAATCATGATAGTCATCAATTTACCATTAGTTCAAACTTTTAAAAGATGAAATTGGAGATTTTCCTAATTTTCTCGCATCAGTTTAAGAATTTATGCTTTGATATCTCCATTATAAGATGGATATTACATTTTTTCAAGTTTTTATTGTCCTATTACTTCTATTCCTTTATTATTGAAATGTTTATCAAAAGTAACTATTTGTTTTATTTCTAATTGTTCCATAAGTTCCATATATAAACAATCAAAAAAGGAAAGTCTCTCAGGCAGATAACTAATTTGTCTTTTTAAAGCATTATCATATAAAGGTATATCTTCAATTATTTCAAGTTTACCACTATTTAGTCTTGCATATACTTTTTCCAATATTTCTTTTGGAGTTTTTATTTTAATATTTGAAACTGTCATTAATTCTAATATGATAGAATTAGATATTATAAGTTTTTGATCTTTTATTCTCCCCCATATCTTCAGAGCTCTTTTATTATATTTGTGATCGTTAATAAATAGAGCTATTAAGAAATTAGCATCTAAAAATATCATTAGTTATTCACCTCTTCTCACTTCTTTTACAGCTTTTACTGGGTCAAATCCTTCGGGTACTTTTATACTTCCTATTATATCATCAATATTTGCAGTTGAATCGCTTTTTACTAAGACTTTAAGAAATTTATTGAAAATTTAAATGTTGTATAAAAAATGAAATTTTCATCACCTATCCTTTTGAAATTAAGGTGGATTAAGAGCTAATTTCTTTTTTAAGATGATTTAATAGAAAAATTGTTCCTTCTTTATGAAGAGGTTTATTATCATTTCCACACTTAGGAGAATATATACAAGCTGGGCAACCATCATCACAATTACAATTCTCAAGCAATTTAGATGTTGAAATAATAAGATCTTCAAATACTTCAACAGCTTTCTCGTTTATACCAATACCACCTTCATAAGCATCATAAATAAAAATTGTTGGCTTTTGAGTATCTTCGTGATAATTAGTTGAAAGTCCACCAATATCAAACCTATCACACATTACATGCAATGGATAAAGACCAATTAAACTATGTTCTAATCCATGTAAACCTCCAGCAAACACATCATTTTCATCATACTTTTCCTCTAACTCTTTTTTTAAGTCTTCATCAACAGTAAACCACAAACTATTAGTTCTAAATTTCAAAGGAGGTAAATCAAGAGGAAAAATTCCTAATATTTTAGAAAAATGAACTTTCTTATATTTAACGAAATCTTCTAAAACCTCTAACTGACCAAAATGAATTGTGAAATTATTTAATTTAACTTTCTTAATTTTTTTAATTATTTTAATTTTAACATCCTTTAAAGCAACTGTATGATATTCAACATTACGTTTAGAGACATTAATTATATTATCTTCTAAATCAACTTCATTAACAATATATGTTTCACCTTTATTAATAAGAACCGCACCTTGGTGAGCCTCCCTATAAACCTGAGACAATTCCATTGTTTCAAGAAGTTTACCATCATTGATTACCTTAAAAATTTTTGAAGAAAGTTGATTTAGGGAATGTTTAAAAGAAGGATCATCATTGAATCCATAACCATAAAGTCCATTGTGTGTTCTTATTAAAGCTCCTTCTTTTATAAGAGAATTAAATTCAGAGGGATTTAAATTAAATTCAGACAATTCATCTTCTTCAAGTGATAATTCATTAGAAGCACAGATTAAATGGGATTTATTTAATATCTGATTATTTAAATCAATGATCGCATTTTCACAGGCTTTATCAAAGAAAAATTCTGGATTGTTCATAAAATACTGGTCAAGTTGATTTTCAAAGGCCACTAAAATAACTAAAGATTTTTGATTTTCACGACCAGCACGACCTGCCTGTTGCCATACTGAAATCATAGTACCAGGATACCCAGAAATTATAACAGCATCAATAGAACCTATATCAATTCCAAGTTCAAGAGCATTGGTACAAGTCACACCAACATACTTCCTACTTTTCAATCCATTTTCAATTTCACGACGCTCATCAACTAAATAGCCTGCTCTATAAGTGATTATACTATTAACCAATCTTCGTCTATAATTTAACATATCCTGTTTCGCCCATCTTGCTATTAATTCAGCAATTTTACGAGACACATTAAAACATAAAGTTTGAATACCTTTTAAAATCAGATATATGAAAATTAATTCAGTCTCTTGATGTATTGAAACACCATTACCATTATTACTATCATTACTATTTAAATTTTTGTGAGTAGTTTGTGATTTTTGATTTCCTAAAGAAGAGATTTTATTTTCTGTAGAGGAATTTATACTTTTTTGAGAGGATTTATTCTTTAAAGAATCTTTCTTATTAATATTCTGTTTAATAAATGGATTGTATAAAACAAAATCTTTTTCACCACTTGGTGATGAATCTTCATCTACAAGATCAAACTCCTCTCCAGTTAACTTGTAAGCTAATTCCAAAGGATTTACCAATGTTGCAGAGGATAAAATAAATTGTGGACTTGAACCATAAAATTTAGCTATTCTTTTTAATCGTCGGATTAAATAAGCTACATTTGAACCAAATATTCCTTTATAGTAGTGTGCTTCATCAATTACAACATATTTCAAGTTTGAATAAAATCTTTTCCATTGATGATGCCATGAAAGTATATGATGTAACTTATATGGGTTTGTTAGAATAATTCTTGAATTTTGACGAACAGAATATTTACTATTGTTTGGAGTATCCCCATCATATCTTTGAGGCTTAATATCCAAGTTTAAATCCTTTTCTAAATTCTTTAAAACATTTAATTGATCATTTGTCAATGCCTTAGCAGGATAGATATAAAGAGCTGTTCCTTTATTATCACAGGATAGATTATCCAAAATTGGAAGATTAAATGCTAATGTTTTTCCAGAAGCTGTTGAAGTGGTGATAATTATATTCTTTTTATCTTCAATCTTATTATAAGCAGTGGCTTGATGTTTGTAAAGTTTAATGTTTTTATTTTTTAAATATTTCTCAATTATTGGATTTAAATCATTTAATTTACCGTATTCAGCTATTCTTTCAGGAATAGTTTCAATATGAACAATTTTTTTCCTAAATCTAATATCTTCTTTAAATTTATTAATGTTAAAATCCATAAATATCTTATACAATATTTCTTAATAATTATATATTTGTTTTACTATAGTTTAAGATGAAATTTCCTACATTTTTAATATTCAAATAATATTAATAATTTAATTTTTTAAATATGGTGGACTATAATATAAATTGTATAATAAAATAGGATATTATAAAAATAGGATGAAAATGATGTATAAAAAAGTTAATATCATGTTTAATGTTGATTATGTCAATGCAAATATACGATACAAATATTGGACTGAGTATACTTTTAGTAGGGGTATCAAAAAATATTTATAAGATAGAATATTAATTTAATATAATGAAGAAAGCTATATTGAAAGAATATTAATGAATGAATGTAATATTAAAAAATTTTATAATTAACATTAATACTATTTAAATAAATTGATTTTATATGACATAAAACGATTATATTTATTATTAATGAAGTTAAATAATATAATATATGTTAGAAAATTTTATGAAGTCTTTAAAAAAATCTATGATTACAAATATAAATGATCATGACTATATTATTAATCCTGTGTTAGATGGAATACCTTCATATGAACCTATATTCTTAGAAGAAATAGTTGAGGCTATTAAATCTAAAGTAGATTTTAGTGATGTTGATAAAATTGTTGGTATTGAATCTATGGGTATACCTTTAGCTACTGCACTGTCCATTGAAACTAAAATTCCGTTTAATATTATTAAGAAAAAAAGAATGAATTTGCCTGATGAGATTTCAGTTTCTCAAATAACTGGATACAGTAAAGAAAATTTATATATAAACTATTTAAATAAAGGAGATAAAGTTATAATTCTTGACGATATTGTAGACACTGGAGGAACTTTAATAGCTGTAATAAATGCTTTAAAATATGTTGGTGTTAATATATTAGGAGTTATAGCTCCTATTGAACGATCTAATGGTAAAAAATTAGTTGAGAGCAAGACCAGAGTTTCTATTTTGACATTGATAAAATTAGATGTTGTTGATGGCGAAGTAAAAGTCAAAACAATTAATTAGTTGTATATTTAGATGATATTTCCTATTTTCAATGATAATTTAATGGATAATAAACTATAGTCATTTTGGAAAAGTTTTTAAATTTTTTAAATCGAAGATTTGGAATTTGGGTTTTTCTTTATCCCTTTTTCACCAGCAATAATGTATGCTGCAATAATGTATGCTTCATCCATTTCTACATCCTCCATTAAATTTTGGATTTTCATTATTCTCGAGTAAAAAGTCACGAATTTTCTTATGATATCTTCCAACAGTATTTCTATGAAGAGTAGGTTCTTTAAAAAGTTGTAAACACTTTTAAACTTCATATTGACTAATATATAGAGTAATTTTCTAAATGGTATTTTACTATTGGCAAACAAGGTTTTAGTGAAGTCATTGAAGTTTT
>JAITGU010000117.1 GCA_031280375.1 Candidatus Methanovirga procula
GGTATTATAACAGATGTAAAATGTAAGATAGAAAAATGGAATTATTAGTCAATGCCAACTTAATCATTTAAATTTTTAAATCTTAAAAATTTAACTTAATAGTTTTATAATTATAAAAGGCTGTTGCACAATTATTTTCTTTAATTACTATTTATATTAAATTAAACAATTTATAATATATAAATTATTGAGGGTGTAAATTTTTGTGGAGTTTTTTCAATTTTTCATGATTTCTTTAATTCAAAATTTTTTATTTTGAATTTAGAAAATCTTTGATTTTCGTTTATATAAAACATGAATTTTCACGAAAAACTCCACACTTTTTTACAGTCTCAAATTATTAATTACTGAAAATCCTTTGGATTACTGAAAATCCTTTGGATTTTCATAATTACAAAAATCGAAGATTTTTGGTAATTTTCATAATTACAAAAATTAAAAATTTTTGGTAATTAAAAATTTTTTAATAAAGTTTTATTAAAATAATATTTTGTTTATTGAAAGTAAAATTGTGTAAGAAGTCCTATAAAGATTTAATTAGAATAATATTATTTAAAAACAAATGTATTTAATGGTAAGAATATTAAGATGGTGTTTTAATGAGTGATACTGCTTCATCAGAGGAAATAATTGCAGAAAATAAAGAGAATACAATAAATGAAGCTGAAAAAGATGCAGAAAAAGACATTAAATCTAAATCTAATGAAAAAAATGAAGCAAAAAATAAATCTAAAACAGATGATATTGAGATTGTTGGGCATGTTAAGTTTGTTCAAGAAGATATAGATATTTATAAAAACATTTATATAGTATTTGTAGAGCCAAAATCATCAGGAAACATAGGTTTTGTAGCACGAGCAATGGCAAATTTTGGATTGAAGAATTTAATTCTCATAAATCCCCCTGAAATTGAAAAAGAAGCTTATTATTATGCTATGCATGCTAAATATATTGTAGAGAATGTTGGAACATACAAAACTCTTGAAGACTTTATAATGCTTAAAAAGATTAATTTCAGTATTGGGTCAACTGGCAAACCAGGTGGTAGTTATAATCTATCAAGAATAGCTATAAATCCAAGTGAATTAAGTAAAATAATTAATTTTAATAATAAAATAGCTATTATCTTTGGTAGGGAGGGAAATGGATTAAGTAATATTGAAATTGGAATATGTGATGTTATTGTTAGCATTCCTACAAGTGAAGAATATCCTATTATGAATGTGTCTCATGCAGTAGCTATTGTACTTTACGAGTTGTTTAAAGATAAAAATAAATTTTCAGGTATTGGTTTAACAGAAGCAGACACATTAGAGAAACAATTTCTGGTTTCTGACTTAGAAGAGATTGTAGAAACCTTAAATCTTCCAGAACACAAACAAAAAACGAATTTAAAAACATTTAAAAATATTATTAATAGGGCTTTTATAACTGGACGAGAAGCACACACTTTAAAGGGACTTTTTAGAAAAATCAAATTAGCATTGCGTAAATAGTTTAACCCATTAGATTTTATAATGTGTAATTCATTTATCCTTTGATTCAATCATAAATTTTTTTCTCACTTTTTCTTTTATTGCTTCCCACATTTTTTGTTCTTCACCACAACCAGATGCAATAACATAATCCATATCAGATGATAGTATTATCTCATGTATTTTATTTATTCTTTCATTTTGATCTACTATTGGATGGAATTCACTATCATACATTTTTTTAATAATGTTGTAAGCTTTTTCACCCATATTTAGGGAGGTTCTGCCAGGTAAAACACTAACTTTCAGTGGTTTGGCTTCTTCAATGGCTTTTAGATGATCATCAAAAATATCTTCTTCAAAATCATCAGGACTCGTATAGATAAAATGAAGATTATTATTTTTCATTATTAATTTCATGAATTTCACATTAACATTTAATGCTTCACCATTATCCCCTTGACCTAACCCTACATGTTTGATATTTTTCTGGCTTTTATCTTCTAAATTCTTTACTTCAAATATTTCAAAGCGACCAGAAGGCAGTATGTCTTCACCTATCTCACTAAAAATTTTTTTAACATTAGCCTCAAATTTCTCAGGCTTTGAGGTGAATGAAGCATAGGCAGTAATAGCTGTTAATCCATTGTTAAGATTGTGTAATCCAATTGGGGGAAAATCAGATGTAAAATTAAATCTGAACTTATCTTTTAAAAAATAGTTGTATGGATTCCCAATAACTTTAAATTTCCATCTATCAGCATTAATTTCAATTTCGGTTAATTTTACTTGAGGTGTTGGTTTAAAAAATCCACAATCACAGTTATAATTTTTATTTTGGCAGTCTAAAGTATCGTTTTCATATTTGTGATACTGTAAATTTTTAGAACATACTGGACATTTTTTATCGGTTGCTTCTAAATTCAGTGTTGATGAGAAATAATTCACTTTAAGATTATAACCTTCTTTTTCAGCTTCCTTTTCTTTATTTTTGCTAATATATGTTGTATAAGGATTGTCTCCATTACTTATGATAATTCCTTTTTTCATATTTTTTGTAAGAAGTGATTTGGCATTTAAATAATCTTCAAATTTGTTTTTAATCCCTCTTACTTGAGTATGTTCCCTCGAAATGTTTGTGTATATAACACCAATTGGATCCACAAGTTCCTGGATTTTATCTGGAATTCCGTGAGTAATATCTCTAATACCATATTCAAAGATACCAAAATCTACATTATCATTTAGTAATCCTGTTGTAATGGCATTTACTGTGTTACTTTCATAGTTAGCAGCTATTTTATATTCATTCTTCATTAATCTAATTAAGATTTTTGTTGTTGTTGTTTTACCGTTTGTTCCAGTTATTATGATAGACCCATACTTTGGGGTTTTAGCCAACTTTTTCAAGCCATTAAATGAGGCTATTTTTAGAAACAAATATCCTGGAAAGCTTTTACCCATTCCCTTCCCTAACTTTGTACCGTGTAAGGCAAATTTTCCAGCTATTTTAGCTATTAAATATTTAATTTTCTTCATATTATCTAATTGAATTTTGAATAAATCATTGTATTTATAGAATTAAAATTTGTAATTTATTATATTAATTCAGATTATAGTATTATTAGTTATTTTATTGTTATTAATTATTAACCTTTCTAATTATCCTTTTTCTTTTTATTATTCTTATTTCTTCTTGTTCCTCTTTTTCCATTCTTCTTTTTTCATGAAATGAAATTGAACAAATTTATTCATATAATCATACTTAATTGTACTCTTCTTTTTTCAGTATCTATATCAATGACTTTAACTTCAACAATATCTCCAACACTCACAATATCAAGTGGATGCTTAACAAACTGGTTTTCAACAAGTTGTGATATATGAACCAAGCCATCTTGATGAACACCAATATCCATGAATGCACCAAAATCAACCACATTCCGCACAGTTCCTTCTAAAATCATCCCATTTTCAAGACTTTCGATTTCAAGAGTATCATTTTTCAGTATTGGCTGGGGCATTTCATCTCTTGGGTCTCTTCCTGGTTTTTTAAGTTCATCAACAATGTCTTTAAGTGTTATCTCACCAATATCTAAATCTTTTGATAATCGTTGAAAGTCATCATTTTTTAAACTGTTTAACTTATCAAAATGAATTTTTTTAAGGTCTTGATTTGTAGCTTTAAATTCATCTAACTCATACCCTAAGCTTTCAATCAATTTTTCAGTTGCTTTGTATGATTCTGGGTGAACTGTTGTAATATCAAACAAATTATTTGATCCATATACTTTTAAAAATCCTGCACATTGTTTAAATGCTTTTGGACCGAGTTTAGACACATTAAGAAGGGATTTTCTACTTTTGAAAATCCCATTTTCTTCACGATACTTAACTATGTTTTTAGCAGCAGCAGAGCTTATACCAGAAATATAGCTAAGAAGTGAAACTGAAGAAGTGTTTAAATCAACACCCACATTGTTAACAACTTTTTCCACAATATTTCTCAAGGATTCATCAAGTTTTCTCTGATCCATATCATGTTGATACTGTCCTACACCAATTGATTTAGGATCTATTTTAACAAGTTCAGCTAAAGGATCTTGTAAACATTTTGCTATTGAAATAGCACTTCGCTCACCTACACTAAAGTCAGGGAACTCATCTGTTGCTATTTGGCTGGCAGAGTAGACTGAGGCTCCTGATTCACTGACTATAACATATTGAACATCACTTCCCTTGATTACATCTGAGATTATCTGTTCAGATTCTCTTGATGCAGTTCCGTTTCCTAAAGTGATAATATTAACACCATAATCCTGAATTAACTTCAGTACAATAAATTTGGATTCTTCAATTTTATTTTGAGGCTCTGTTGGATATATAATCTCTGTATCTAAAACTTTTCCAAATTCATCAATCACAGCCAACTTACAACCTGTACGAAATGCTGGATCCCAACCTAATACAACTTTATTCTGAATAGGTCCTTGCATAAGTAGTTGCTCAAGATTTTTTGAAAACACAATTATAGATTTATCTTCAGCCTTTTCTTTAAGATAAGTTCTGATTTCTCGTTCAATGGAACTGGATATAAGGCGTTTATATGAATCTAATATTGCTTCTTCAATTAAGTCTTTGGTAAATTCATTATATTCTGGGTTTAACTGTTTGTTTTTGTTATTTTTACTATGATCAATTAGAATATGCCGATTTAAATATTCAATAATATCATCTACTGGAGCTTTCACACTCACTTTCAAAAATTTCTCTTTTTCACCGCGATTAATAGCTAAAATTCTATGAATAGCTATTTTAGATAATTTTTCATTGTAGTCGTAATACATTTCATATTCTGAAGTTTTATCGGAATCTTTAGCTTTAATATCTAATTCCCCAAATTTAAATGTAACTTCTCTTATCAGTCTTCTAAAGTTGGCATTATCAGAAATATTTTCAGCTATTATATCTTTTGCTCCTTGAATAGCTTCTTCTATACTAAACACATCTTTTTCATCAGATAAGTATTCTTCAGCAATTTCATAAATAGGAGTATTAGTGATTTGTTCTAAGATTAGGTTTGCCAAACCTTCAAGCCCTTTTTCTTTAGCTATTAAAGCTTTAGTTCTCTTTTTTTGGTTTATATGGTCTGTATATATCTTCAACTTCAACAAGAGTCTTTGCTTGTTCTATAACTGATTTTAATTCCTCATTTAATTTTCTTTGCTCTTCAATTAATTGAAGTATTTGTTTTTTTCTTTCTTGAAGGTTTTTTAGATATTTTAACCGTTTTTCAAATTTTCTTAAGATTTCATCATCAAGAGAACCAGTAACTTCTTTACGATATCTTGCTATAAAAGGTATGGTGCTTCCTTCGTCAATAAGCTTGATGCTGGCTTCAACTTGCCATTTTTCAATCTTCAGTTCATCAACTAATGTTTTCACTATCATTTAGGGATTCTCTTTAGAGTTTTTTTACTTTTTTTTATTTAACTATTTTTTATTTTAACCTATTTTTAATAATTAAAATTAAAATTTTAGTTTTAATTGATAATTTTAATAATTAATTTTTAATTGATATAATACTCGAATGATTTATTTGATAAATGATAATTGGACAAATAATAAAATAATAATAACAAAACAATAA
This sequence comes from Candidatus Methanovirga procula, assembly GCA_031280375.1. Classification (GTDB taxonomy): domain Archaea; phylum Methanobacteriota; class Methanobacteria; order Methanobacteriales; family Methanobacteriaceae; genus Methanovirga; species Methanovirga procula. The sequence continues at coordinate 5,626 of JAITGU010000117.1, forward strand.
TAATCTTTATTATTAATTAAAAATCTTTAAAAAAAGTTTAATCAAAAAAATATAGTTTAAAAAAATAAAAGAATAGAAAAAGAAATTATATATTTTGTATTCAATTTTATCTAATCTGTAAATTCAACTGGCTTAGATATCGCTTCGGACTCGCCTTCATTATAAATTAAACCTATAACTCTAGAAACAAAAACATATACATAAGGATCTATGATAACAGCAGATATTATAATTCCAATGAATGGAACCATATTGAAAATACCACTTATACAAACTACTAACAAGGCAATTATATACATTACAATAATCAGACCAACATACTTTATTATTCCAATTGAAGCAATTTTATTGCAAATCTCTTTGATTTGGAAAGCAGAACCAAGACTTTCAGTTTTTGCAAATCTTCCAATTGCTATAATACTCAATAATGCAAACAACACATATACTATTGCAGAGATTACAAGAAATATTAAAATTGGAGTTATTAATCCCGTATTGCTTGATAAAAAGGCACTCATGTCTGTGGTATTATTCAAATTAGAAGTTAATGAGGATATTGCATTTGCGTTTGAACCAGCAATAACTATTCCTAAGATAAGTGAGATTATACTTGGAATTATGAAATAAACAAATTGAACAACAACAAGTTTTATTCCATCCACAAAATTATCAATGAATTTAAATTCTGGGTGCTCATCATTGTTTTCTACCGTGTTTTTGGTTATACTAAAAAGATATCCAAAAATAAATAGATAAATAACTATGAATAATATGATAGTTAATAATCCAAGCCCTATGGTTAAATCATCTAAATTAATGTTATTTGGACCATGTAAGACAGATATACATAGCACTGGAATGATAGGTATAAAACAAAGTATACCTAAAATAACTAATTTTAAGATATTTTTTGTTGGATATTTAAGAGCATCTGAGAAAATTTCACTAAAATTCATCTAATCACCTTTTTATAAATTATTTATAAAATTTATGTCCATATTTGGATAATTTAAGATATATGTTTTGATAAACAAGTTCAATATTTTCCATATATCTTATTTATTATTATATCATTTAATAATATATAAATTTATTCATTTAAATATTTTAATTGTGTAGTAATTTAAATATAGTATGGATTTCTAATTTTCAACATTTTTAAAAATAGAATGTTTTTATTATAATTATTCATTGCTTGTTCTTATTCAATTATTTTAAATAAAATTTTTGTAATTTGATCTAATAATAATATCAGTAATTTAAGCTTGAAATATAAATTAAAATATGAATAAATTGTTTTTAAAATTAATTCTATTATAGTACTCGACATTTAATTTAAAAATGATAGTAAAAATCAAAACTTGCTTAAATTTGTTTAATTTGGACTTAATCAAGTAAAATTCGATATTTAATTATCTTCATTTTCAAATGTTTTGTATAGAACTATAATACTCATTTATAAATTGTTTATGTATATAGTGTTTTGCAAAATTAATTATTTTGAACTTAAATTACCAAAAATTGCTTTGCAATTTTTGTAATTATGAAAATCTTCGATTTCCAGTAATCTTCGATTTTCAGTGACTAAAAAATGGAATTTCTATTAATTTTTTTAACTTGATTAAAATTCTTAAATTTCATTTTTAAACTATTAAAATTGCATTATTCTTTTATAAATAATCTTATAAAAATTAATCTAATAAAATAAACTTATTATTTATAAAATTTTTTATTATTGAAAATTTATTTTTCAATTTAGAAGAATTAATTCTTCGTTTTATAAATATTAAAAATCTTTGATTTTGTAATATTAATGTTTAATTTATATTTTAAGATTAATTATTAAATTTTTTTATATTATTAAATTCCAAAAGTTTATTTAAAAATAATTAAATATCCAAAAATAAATATACAATTCACTATAAATAAAAAGAATTTTTCAAAGAAGTATTAAAATATATAACTAATGGGTAATGGTTTATCGCAGGAGGCATGGAATATTACATGAGATATATTCATTTATTCACGAAAAATACAGGGAAACCTCAATTGGAACAATAATTATTTATAAGTTTAAAAATTGTGATATTGTTCTAACTCTTAAGTTAATCAATGATGATTAATAGGTTCAGATAATGGAATATTGAATTATTGTTAATAGTTTTATATATAATTAATAGGAGCTTACATAATGAAAGATTTACCAATAGATATTGGAACATTTTCTACTGTGATAGAAAATAATTATATTTATGTTGATAAAACAGAAGACATTTATAAAATAGCAAAACCAGGAAAAAAGTATTTTTTGTCAAGACCAAGAAGATTTGGAAAATCATTGCTATTAAGTACAATTAAAGAGTTATATAGGGGAAATAAACTGCTATTTAAGGATCTTTACATTTATGACAAATGGGATTGGGATAAAAAACATCCGATTGTCCATTTAGATTTTGGAGAGAGAACTTACAGTGATGAAAATAAATTATCTGATTCTCTTAATAATTTTATTGAAATTACTGCTGAAGATAGTGACATACAATTAAAAGATAATGATTTAGTGGTAGATAGATTCAGTGAATTAATTAAAAAATTAAGTAAAAAAACTAATCAAAAAGTTGTTATTTTGATAGATGAGTATGATAAAGCTATTATGGATAATATTAATGATTTAAAATTAGCAAATAGTATTCGTAGTGAATTAAATAGCTTTTACAGTGTTTTAAAATCCTTAGATGAATTCATTGAATTCATGTTTATCACAGGTGTTACAAAGTTCTCTAAGACTTCAATATTCTCTGGTTTAAATAATATAACTGATATTACTTTGGATTATCCTTGTATTTGTGGTTACACTCAAAAAGAGATTGAATTTTATTTTATGGATAAGATTTCAGCTTTTGCAGAGAAAAATAATGTTTCAGATGAAGATTTACTTGATTTAATAAAACAGTGGTACAATGGTTATTCTTGGAATGGTGAAAATTTTGTTTATAATCCTTACTCTGTACTTTTGTTGTTGAAGAAGAATAAATTTAACAATTATTGGTTTACAACTGGAACTCCAAGTTTTCTTATAAATCTCTTAAAGAGTAATGTTAATAATATGGATGTTTTATTAAATCACAACCCTCAAATTATGGGGGAATTTCCAAATTTTGATTTTGAAAATTTAGATTTCACAACAATATTGTTGCAAACTGGTTATTTGACAATTAAGGAAGAGGAATCTATAATTGGAAAATTACCAAAGTACACATTAAGTATTCCAAATAAAGAGGTTCATGATTCATTGTTTACGCATATATTATCATACTATACCACACAGTCAGTTGGAGCTATTCCTCCTTTAGCAGATCAAATGTTAACTCAAATAATAAAAAATGATGAAGAATCTCTTCAAAGATCATTCAACATATTATTAAGTAATATTCCATACTCATTGTACTATAATGTAAAAGAAGACATAAGAGAAGCAAATTATCATATGATGTTTTTATCATGGTTACAGTTGTTAGGATTAGATATTCAAGGGGGAGTATTGACAAGTAAAGGAAGAATGGATGCGATACTAAAAAAAGATGATTTAATTGTTGTAATAGAGATAAAATACAGCCAAAATAAATCGTTAAGTAGAATGCTTAATGAAGCATTAAGTCAGATTAGGAAAAAAGAATATTATAAGTCTTATATTAATGATAAACCTATATTATTAGCTGTTGCGATTAAAGATAGGGATGTTGCTTGTAAGATAGAAATAATAGAATGATATAAATTAAGAAAACTGTTAGTTACAATATAAACGGGAGATTCATTGGGTTTAAAAAAACTAATTCTAAAGAATATAAATCTTTTAAAAAAATAATAAAATGATGGATCAAAATTTTTATAATACCTGAACAAAATGGAAAAAGATTTAGGGGAGAAGATGAATTTGAATTTCATTTCAAAACTGCTTGGAATTATTTATATGAAGTAACAAATATTAAAGGTATTCTTAATTCCAAGAATATGTCAAACGAATCAGATGATCGGGATTTTCTTTTTATAAAATATGTAAATATTATGGAAAATTTAATATAAATATAATTACAAACATACTATTTAATCAATAAATTTTAATAAATGGGATAAAAATGGTCTATAGAGTTAATGTTAATCCTGATATGATAAAGTGGGCTAGAAAAAATGCAGGGTTTGAATTTGAAGATCTGCCAAATTATCTTAATAATGCTCCTTTATGGGAAAATGGTGATTTAAGACCTACTTGGAGTGATTTAAGGAATTTGGCTAAAAAATATAAGAGACCTCCTGTATTTTATTTGAGATCTGAACTTCCAAAAATCGATGAAATTGATATTATAGAGTTCCGTTCAGATGATAAAATCAGTGATTTTAGCCCTGATTTAAATTTAGAGATTAATAAAGCTAAATTTCGTAGAACTGCATATATAAATATTCATGAAGAAATGAATATAAAGATAAAAGATTTTTCTAAAAATGTGATTACATGTGAAGTTAATTATAACAAAAACACAGTGAAAAACTTCGCTAAAGCTATTAGAAGTTTATTAAGGGTTTCTCTTGAAAAACAATCTGAATGGATTGAAAATGATAATGGGAATAAGGATTATGCACATTCAAAATTTTTATATGAGTGGAAAGAAGTAGTTTCAGAGTTAGGTATATTAATTTTTGAGACTGAAGATGTTTTAGAAGATGAAATGAGTGGAGTATCTTTATATTATGATAAATATCCTATAATTTTGTTAAATGGGAAAAATAAACCTAATAGGAGAATTTTCACTTTAATTCATGAGTTGTCTCATTTAATGATGGTTGTAAGTACAATATGTGATGTTGATATGGATAATAAAAAAGAGTTTTTATGTAACCAAATTACTTCTGAAGTTTTAATTCCACTTGAATCTCTTAATAATACAAAGATATCTAAAAATAAAGCTGTTAAAGATCACGAAGGTGAAGAATGGACTTCAAGACAATTAGGAACATTATCACATATTTATGGTGTGAGTAAGCAAACAGTAATTATACAATTATATAAATTAGGCAAAACATCAAAAACTTTTAAAGATGATACTATAAATTCGTTGAAAGAGCATAATATTATATTAAAAGATAAAGAAAAGGAAAGACGCAAAAATAGCGATGGTGGAGGTATGGCTCCAGTTAAAAAAGTTAAAAAATATGATGGGAAGCCATTTTCAAGGTTTATTGTTTCTGCTTATGAAAATGAAATTATAGGCCCTACAGAATTCAAAAGATACTTGAATTTACCTATTGATTCAATAGATTCTTTATATGATGAAATTTTTTAGTTATTTAAGTGATTTAAATGTGTTTTATTATTGATACAGATTCTTTGATAAATTTAAAGCGAAATTACTCCACTAATGTTTTTATAAGCTTATGGGATAATATTGAAGAGATGATAGTAAATAAAGAATTAATTTCACTTAAGGAAGTACAGGCTGAATTATCAAAAGAATATCTGGATTTTTGGACGGATTTTCATGATGTTACTGGGAATTTTTTCATTGAAGCATCTAATGAAGAGATGGATAATTTAAAAGAGTTAGAATCTTTTAAAGTTCATGATACATTATGGTGTGATGGAGAATCATTAGCTGATCCAATATTAATTTGTGTAGGACTTCATAATGATTATACTATTATTACTCAAGAAAATCAAAGGAGTGAAATGAGAATTCCTTTTGTTTGTAATGAATTAGGAGTTAATTGTTTAAATACTAATCAATTTTTTGAAAATCAAAACTGGAAGTTCTAATTTTTTAGTTTTTTTATGATGTATTTATCATAAATCAAAATGAAAAAGTATTTTCATCTATGAATGAAAAATCTTTACTTATTTTTAATATAAAAATTTTTTTAAATTTTTTATTAGTCCTTTTTGTAAATTATCTTCATTAGGATGTAAAATTGTTTCATTCTCCAGAGAGTTTCTATTAACCTATAAAAAATAGCATATTTTGATAAGATTTATAAATTATGAAACTCCATATTAACCTAATGTGGTAGTAAGTATATAAAGGTGTTGATTATTCACATCTAAGGTATCGATTATTCACACCCTCCCCTTGTGGTTTTAATTTGAGTATTAGGGACTTCACATGTTATAATGGTATAAAGTGATAATTATGAATAATG
>JAITGU010000173.1 GCA_031280375.1 Candidatus Methanovirga procula
ATAAGTTAGAAAAACGGAGTTTTTCTTTAATTCAAAATTTTTTATTATTGAAAATTTATTTTTCAATTTAGAAGAATTAATTCTTCGTTTTGAATTTAGAAAAACGGAGTTTTTCTTTAGTTAAAACTTGTTTTAACTTAGAAAATTTTTTATTTTCTTTAATTCAAAATTTTTTATTTTCGTTTATATGAAAATGGATTTTCGTGAAAGCCTCCACACTTTTTTACAGTCTCACATTAGGTTTATGGCATGTTTTATAATTTATAAATATTTCATCGAATATATGCTATTTTTGATAGGTTAATGATAAACTATACTGGGGAGGTAGTGATCATGAAAATTAATGTAGTTTTACTAAAAATTTTGTGTTTGGTTGTGTTGTTTGGTTGTGTGTCTGTCTATTCCATAGATTCAGATGTATCTGATGTGAGTGTGATGGATTCAAATGCATCTGTTGTGATGAATAATAGTAGTACTACTAGTATTCAGTCTAATTGAATGAATTACTTGGTAGTGATAAGGATAATGTTTCGCTTATACTTAAAGAAGGTGTGTATGTAGAGAATAATATTACAATAAATATTCCTAAAGACAAGACACTTACTATTAAAGGTATAGGTAATACAGTGATAGAAAGGAATGGCTCTGAGTTTGTCAGGGAGATCTATTCTGATGGGAATGCTCCTAAATATCTTTCAGATGCTGAAACAAATCAGTATCCAATATTTGTAATAAAGAATAAGGGTAATCTTTTTATTAAAAATATAACTTTTAAGAATGGTGCTGGCAGTGTTGCTGAATCTAATACTCAATCAGGAGCTATAGAAGCTATGGGAGGTGGTAATTGTACAATTAGTAATTGTGCTTTTGAGAATAACAAAGGGGCTACTGGTGCCATTAGATCTAGCAACTTTTATTTAAATATTACTAAATGTGATTTTAAAAATAATCATGGTTATAGTAAAATATTAAGAACTCCAGAGTACGAAATTGAAACTTTTGCTCATGGTGGTGCAATTTGTAATTTTTATGGGCATGTGGATGTGCATGAGTGTAATTTTGAATTAAATCATGCTGACGGTTTTATTCCTTATGGATCTTATTCACCTGGTGATAGACCCACTACGTTTGGTGATGATATTGTGAATCATGTGAATAGTAATGGTGGTTTTGTTAATGCTTCTAATAATTTTTTCTATGGAGGTATAAATTATAGGACTTTTGCTGGTGATTTAGGTTCTGATTATTTGTTTTATTGGCCTGTTGCAACTGAGCCTTTTAGATGGAATACTTAATAATTTGTGGATTTTTTGGTTTTCTTTTTTTTATTCTTCTTCCACTTTCTTTTCTTTTAACTGGGGCTTGTCACAAGCAATATTTTCAAATTTTACTTATCACATTTTCAGTTAACATTGCTTAAATTTAATAAAAATCTTGATTTTAACTATATTTAAGAAAATAATGGGCATTGGATTAAAATTTTGGATTTAAAAACTAATTTTATCTTTAAATCAAATTTAGAAGCATCGAATTTTCACTGAAAATCTGCATATTTTATAGTCATTTTGTGAAATTTTATAAAATTAAAAAATTTAATATATATCATTTAAATTTAATTTAAAGATATAATTAAATTAATAATTGTTTTAACTAAATATAATAACAGAAACTTCGTTTTTCTATGTTCTTCATTTTGTTCACAACAATGTGAGTTTCATTCCCTAAGTTCTTCATTTTGTTCGGAATCAATGATTATCTAAATTCAAAAACTAAAGTTTTTAAATGTAAAAAAACTTTGTATTAGACTATAAATAGCTTTTAATTAAGTTAATTGATTTTGTTTTGATTTCGTTTGCTCTTTCTATTGTTTTTCCTTCTAATGTTATTCTAATGTAATCTTCTGTTCCAGAAGGTCTTATCAAAACCCAAGCATCATCATTGAATTCTAATCTAATTCCATCAATGGTATTAACATTTACTACATCATCAAAAACAGTTTTAATATCTTTTTCAACTTTTTCCATAATAGCTATTTTTTCTTTTTTATTGGCTGGAACTTTTTCGTGTATATTAGGATAATCTGGTAATGCATCTAATAAATCAGATAAATTTCCTTCATAAGAGACTATTTCTGCGATTTTTAAGCCTGAAAGTATTCCATCTGGACACATACAAAATTCTGGATGAATCCAGGTTCCAGATGGTTCTCCTCCAAAACTTGCATTTTCTTTCATAATAGCTTCTACAACTGAAACATCACCTACTTTTGTTCGCACAACTTTCCCACCAACTGATTCTACTACATTATCTATACACATTCCAGCATCCACAGTCGTTATAATCGTGTTATTATTTTTAGCATACTTTTTTGATATAATGGATAGAAGTTTATCAAAGTCAGATACTCTTCCTTTATTATCCACAGTAATCATTCTATCTCCATCACCATCGTGTGCTATTCCAATATCTGAGTTTGTGGCAATAACAGCTTTTTTCAAGTCTTGTAAGTTGGCTTCGTTAGGTTCTGGATTTCTACCTGGAAAAAATCCATCTATTTGGGCATTTAATGTTATTACTTCACAGCCCGCCTGTTTAAAAATCAATGGGGACAAGTAGGATGTTGCTCCTGATCCTGGATCAATCACAACTTTCAGTCCTGGTTTTATATCAACCATACTTAACAGTTCATTTATATAATCCTCTTGGATAATCTTATTTTCATATATTTTCCCGATCTTATCCCATTTTAATTCTTGAAAGTTTTTTGAGAAATAGATATCTTCGATTTCTTTTTCTTGAGCTGGAGTGTATGCCATTCCATTTTTATTCCAAATTTTAATTCCATTGTATTGGGATGGATTATGTGATGCGGTTATCATTATTCCTGAATCTGCTTTAAGTTTATTTGTGGCATATCCAGATAATGGTGTTGGAACAATTCCCAGTTTAATGACATTACATCCTCTTTCAATTAATCCAGCAGTAATACTATGTTCAAGCAATTGATTGCTGGTTCGTGTATCATATCCGATTACAACATTTCCTTTTCCACCTAAGTAAGTGGCTATAGCTCGTCCAATATTTAAAGCAAGTTCTCCATTTATTGCATCACCAACTTTTTCTCTAATGCCTGAGGTTCCAAAAAGTTTTTTAGTCATTTTATCTTTTCCGTTAATTGTCGTTGTTTAGTTATTTAAGTGTTTATGAATGATTTGATTTGAATATTAGTTTATTTTTTTTGTTTTTATTTATTCATTGTAATTAAAATTTTATACAAAATATTTATTCATTTTAGAATTATTAGTGTATTTTTATTAAGTTTTTTTAATGAGGAAATTAAAGAAGAATTAAAAAAAATTAAAGAATAAATTTATATACAATGCTGTGAACTTAAGATTTAAATTTCTAAATAGTAAAAAATATAGGATTTTGAAATTTTATAAAAGTTTTGATGAACCTTTTTTTAAAAGGTTCTTCTAAATTTTAAAAATTTAAG
>JAITGU010000181.1 GCA_031280375.1 Candidatus Methanovirga procula
TTTTTTTATTCTTGCCTTTTTTTAGTGTGATTTTTTTTTTATGGTAGTTTGCTACCCTTAAATAGCTTTATTTTTTTTTTATGGTTTTATTAAGTTCAGAGAGAGAGAGAGAGAGAGAGCAAATGATTAATTTTAGAGGATGCATTAGATAGGCTATAAGATGAGAATAAAATCGAAACATTTATAAGATAATAAAATTATAGTGTATCATAGAGAATTTCCTGAGGTTAATAGAAATTCTCTCAGCTATGTAATCAGGTACACCAGTCTCATTAACTAACTCCTTACGAATAATTTGTGCTCTGTTAATGAAATCCATGTAATCACCATGCTTAAGAACTATTGAAAACGGATTGTATTTACTAATAATATCGTCAGCAGCTCCAGAGCTTGATGAAGCACCAGCCCAGCTGTTTAATACTTTAAGATTATCATTAGAAGTTTTTGAAAAGAAAGCCATTGTAAATCACCTTTAAATTTTTTTATTAATTTAATTTTTGTATGTAATACATTATATTACATACCATATAAAGTCATACAATTATTTTGTCTTGACATTAGTTATTAGTTAAATAAATTTTTAGAGGTAAATTTTGAGGAAATTTTTGTTTTAGTGCCACGAAAAACTTAGACAAATCTCTGATTTGCCATTTAATAAAGTTTCTCCTATTATCCTCTTGATGAACCTTTTTTTAAAAAGGTTCTTAGGATTTTATGAATCCCAGAACCATATTGAGCCGCTTTTTTTGGTCTATGGGCAATATAAGATGGAACACCTAAGTCAATAGCTAGATCCCTAAGAATATGTTTTCTAAGTTTATCATTAGAAGATTCAATTTTAAATTCAACTGGTAAAGATAATGCAAATCTTACGAAGTCCTTATCTAAAAAAGGAGATCTGAAATTCAGATTATTAAAATTAGCTATTGCAATATCCCTTTTTAAATTGACTTCATACATAAACTCAATATCTTTTCTAAATTCATCATTAAGGAAATTTTTATTTTGGGCATAGATGTTTAGATATCGATTGTATCCGCCAAATAATTCATCAGCTCCCTGACCTGTTAAAATTGTTTTCAGTCCTTCATCAACAGCTAATTTTGATGTTAGATACATGGTCATTCCAACACCATAATCCATGATACTTCCTTTTTCAATTATGTTTAAAAAATCTTCAAATTCAGATTTTATGGTTTCTTCGTTTACTACACTATATCTTAAGTCTAAATTTAAGTCTTCAGCTATTCTTTTACTAATTTCAAGGTCTTTAGAATTTTCAACTCCCACAGTAAATAGCTTAATATCTAACTTTCCATTGTCTTTTAATGTTTTAGCTATTGTTGTACTATCAACTCCACCAGAGAAAAATAAACCTACTTCCTCTAACCCATCTATTCTCATATTGACAGATTGTTTAAGAAGTTGGATAAGATTATTTTTTGATTCATTATAATTTAAACTATTTCCATTATTTAAATTATTATTGGTTATTCTTTTCCACGGGGGATTTAATGGAGGATATAATTCATTATTAAACATCATGTATCCAGGTTTAAATGTTTTAATATCTGAAATCCTTTCACTTTTTAGTGTTTTCCTGTTGTTTGTAAATAATAATTTATTATTTTTTCCATAGTAAAGAAGATAAGAACCAATAACATCTCTTGATATTGCTGTATTTTCACTATCAGATATTGAAAAGACAAAGTCTCCATTAACAATCATTGAAGCATATAAAATAGCTGTTAAGAAATTAAATTCTGGTTTAATAGAACCATCATCACTAAAGACAAATTCATAGTCTTCATTCTCTTTAAACTGATTAACAAGATCATTTACTTCATTGTTTAATAATAAATATATTAGGTGTAGTAAAAGTTCACTGTTATAAAGATAATCCATGTCATAATAGCTATTTAAAAACTTATTAATCTCTTCATGATTGTATATTTCTCCGTGAAAACTAAGTTTTAAGCCTTGATTCATGTCATAATCTGAAAAATATCTATTATTTACCATATTTATTATTTATGGTTTTTTCATTTATAAATTTTTGATGTTTGTTAATATACATTCTAAATATTTTTAATCTGCTTTATATTCTTAATTTTTAATTTATTTATTTAAAATATATCATTTTTTCTATAAATATTTGAATTTAAAAATAGTCAATAGTATATGATAATTGGTTAAAAAAATAACCAATACTTTGAATAATATAATTCTAAGAATTGAGTGAAAGAATGGATAATGAAAAATTAATTGATTATATTTGTGATAACTTTAGACAATACTTTAATTTTAGCTGAAAATTTATCTAATAATCAAGATATAAAGTATAGAGACATGTATTTTAAAATTAAATGCATGTAGATAATTTTTTATTTATGCATAAACTCCCATATAAATATATCAGTAAATTAAAGAGCCACCATCAAAAAATATGGGATAAAAATATGAATATATTTATATAGTGTTAGGATAATAATAATTATTAAGGTTTTCAATATTTTTCATCGATTAAATGATTTTGATGGAGTTTATAGAAACTTTTCTTACTAACAATTAAGTAATATAAAAGTTTAGATAGTGCTTTAAATGAATATTTGTGATTTAGTGAATGTTAAAATTAAATTAAGTATGATGATTGGTTTAATAGCTATTGTTTTCGAATCAGCTAATCTTGGCATATTCTTAAGTAATTTATCATATAACATTCCATGCATGGCAATTAGTACAACTATTTTATCAATTATTTTAGGCTTAATTGCAATCTACTTAACCAAGATTAATAAAAGAATAGCTGGTTTGGAATACTTTCTCGCTGGTTTAGCTCCACTCGTTACAACTACTAATTTAAGTTATATTGGCTTCATTATTTTTTCATTAGCCACCATTGTAGTATTATTAGATGATTTTGGATTAGGTGATCTAAATGGAGAATAAATTGAGATTAATTCCGATTGTTAGTATTGTTCTGTTAATTATTGTGCCTATCTGTGGTAGTATGGCAACAGACCATATCAGAACTTTAGAATTAAATGATAATAAAAATAGTCTTAGTGTTACAGATTTAAAATTCAGTAAACAGCCATCTTATGGTTCAACCTATTATAATATAGATGGTTATTTAAGTTCAACTAA
>JAITGU010000190.1 GCA_031280375.1 Candidatus Methanovirga procula
CAAAGCCAACAAGATGAAAATACAATAAAAACCACCAAACCAGTAATAATCAAAACAATAAGAATTAATAATTAAGTAATAAATAAACAGGAAAAATTAAGTTAAAAGAAATTCTCTTAGGTAATCTTGGATTATTAGTTCACCTTCTTTGCTTGAATTGGGCTAAAAAGCATTCTTAATGTTTATTTTTTTTGAAGTTTTGTGCAAACCTTAAAATCATACCATTAGGCATAATAGTATCACATAATATATACTTTTCGATTGAAAATTTTTAATATTCCCTATTTAAATCTTTAAAATATCCTGATAAAATAATTAAAGAAATAAATCAGTATTTTAAACATTTTGATTTTAATTTAAAGTCTTTAAATCAGAAATGACAATGTGATATTTTGATTTGATTTTGTATAAAAAGTGAAAAAATTATTACTTTCCATTGTTTAATTAAATAGCTATTCTGGAATGGAAATTCTACCTTTAATAGCTGATATGGCTGCTACTGCTGGAGAAGAAAGATAAACTTCACCATCAGGACTACCTTGTCTTCCTTTAAAGTTCCTATTAGACGTAGAAAGACTGACCTCTCCTGGACCAATTAATCCAATATGACCACCAAGGCACGGTCCACAACAGGGATTACAAACTAATGCACCAGAATCAGCGAATATTTTCGTGAGCCCCTCTTCTAAAGCTTTAGTGTAAACCTCTTTTGAAGCAGGGATAACTAACATTCTAACTCTTTTAGCAATTTCATTACCCTTTAATATTTTAGCAGCTATTCTTAAATCTTCTATTCTTCCATTGGTGCATGAACCAAGAAAAACCTGATCTATTTCATCATCAACTTCATTAACAGGTTTTACATTATCCACATTATGAGGACAAGCTATTTGTGGCTCTAAGTCATCAACATTTAAATGGATTTTTTCAAGTGATGGAGCATCTAAATCTGTTTTAAATATTTTAAATTTCTTTTTAGCACGATTTTTCAAGTAATCCAATGTTTTATTATCTGGTTCTACAAGACCTGTTTTTCCTCCCATTTCAATTGCCATATTACAAAGAACCATTCTATCTGAAACTGTCATATTATTTATTGTTTCCCCACCAAATTCACAGGCTTTGTAATTTGCTCCATCTGCTCCAACTTCACCAATTACATGTAAAATAAGATCTTTACTATAAACATTATTTTTTAATTCTCCTTCTACACTGAAACGAATGGTTTCAGGGACTTTAAACCAAAGTTTACCAGTTGCAAACACCATTGCCATATCTGTTGATCCAATTCCTGTTGAGAATGCTCCTAAAGCTCCATGAGTACATGTATGAGAATCTGTACCAACAATAATTTCTCCTGGTACAACATGACCTAACTCAGGTAATATTTGGTGGCAAATTCCTTGATTTACATCATAAAAATTCTTTATTCCTTGTTCTTCCACGAATTTTCTCATAACTATATGATTATCTGCAGCTTCTAATGAGTCAGCAGGAACTTGATGATCAAAAGGAATCACAATTTTATCTGAATCCCATACTTTTTTACCAATTTCATAAAAGGACTTGATGGAAAGAGGACCAGTTAAATCATGTGTCATTGCAACATCTATATCAGCAATTACTATATCCCCACTTTTTACATCATCGCCAGTAGAATTTGAAAATATTTTCTCAGTCATTGTTTTAAACATTTTCCCCCCTCATTTTTAATTTATATGTATTTAAATAAGTTAACTACAACTTTAAATAATTATAATTAAACAATAACAGTGCCCAATATAATAAATGTAGTTAACAATAGTAGTTAATCCACCACAATTAAACAGTATTAACCAATAACACCTTTGAATAATCCATAAACCAAACTAAAAACTATAATAACAACAAAAAAGATCGTTGTAACATTTAAAAGGTTGTTAGCTATTTTTTTTGATAGTTTAAAAGTTAAAAGATCTTTGAATAATGCTCCACCATCTAACATTCTTATTGGAAGTAAGTTAAATAAGCCTATTCCAAGGTTGAGTGTGAATATCCAGAAAAAAAGGTCATAAAGATTAATTAATGCCCAAGGTGCACTGTTACCTAAGATATTCGAAACTTCTTTTTTAACTTCATAATGATTTGATGCAGATACTCCAACATATCCTCTTGAATTATTTTGTGGATTTTGCGAGGTTAATATATTGTATTCTCCCTTGTTAGTGATAATCGATATATTTTCTCCAGGCTTTAAAGTTGAAAAAGCAGCATTATAACTTTTAACATCTTTAACATCCTCTCCATTAACAGAAGTAATAATCATTCCTTCTTCCAAAATATGGTCTGCTGGTGTGTTTGGGATTATGGTTTGAATTTCCATCCCATTTCCATAGAATACAGCTGGAAAAACTAAATTACTTATTAATAATGTTGTCAGAATCGCAACAAGAGCTAAACTCATATTTGCAACTGATCCTGCAGCATACACTCTCATACGACCTAATTTAGATGTTTTTTTAAGTTCTTCTTCATCAGGTTCTACGAATGCTCCAGGTAAGATTGTAAGAAGCATCAATCCTATAGATTTAATTGAAATTTTTTCTACTCTTGCTAATATTCCGTGAGAGAATTCGTGGACAATTAAAACTGTTGCTAAAGCAATTAATCCATAACCTAATGGAACAGTTATAGGTGAACCAGGAACTTCAACTCCAGGTATCACTAAAGAAACAGATGGTACTGTTTTTATAGTTGACAATGAGCTAATGAGAAGATAACTCATTACTATCATTGCTATAAATGATACAACAATCCCAACATTCATATATAGTTTCCAAAATTGTGGTGATTTATTAGCTATTTTCTCTATGGTTGTTCTAAGTCGTGTGGTTTTCCACATTAACATTGGAGGCTCTATTTCCACTCCAACTTTAGTAAGAGGCTTCTTAAATACAAGTGCCACAATCCAAATAAATATAAAAGCAATAATATAATACCAAATTCCATTCATTTTAACCTAACCTTTATTCAACATTTTTTTTATAATATCTATTTTTTATAAATAGTAAAAAATTGAAGTTTTTTAAATTTATAAAAGTTTTGATGAAACTTTTTTTAAAAGTTTCTTCTAAATAGTAAAAAATTGAAGTTTTTTAAATTTATAAAAGTTTTGATGAAACTTTTGTTTTGAACGAAGTGAAAAACTTAGGAAACGAAGTTTCCGTTTTTAAAAGTTTCTTCTAAATAGTAAAATCATTTTCTTAAAACTAATATATTTTGTTAGTTTGGAAAATAACTTTTGATGAAACTTTCTTATCTTTAGATAAGTTAGGGAACTTCAGTTCCCGCTTGTTTCGAATGAAATGAGAAACTTAACGAAATTTTTTAATTTCATGTTTTTAAAAGTTTCTTATAAATTATAAAAATAATATATTTAATACTTTCTAATTTATAAATTTAATATCAATTGTAATATAGTAAATTTAAAATAATATAACTAATAATTACTTAAATAAATAACTATAATATATTATTCTAATTAATATATTAATAATAAAATTTTAATAAATACTCTATTAATATATTCTAATTAATCTATATATTTAATAAACTAAATTAATAAACTAAAAATTCTAAAATAAGATAAAAGTTTTATTTTAAATTAAATTAGGGTGTATTAAATAGAATAATAAATATCATAATTTACTTTTTATTATATTAATTTATAGTTTATAATTAATGATATACTTTATAACAAAAACTGATACTTATTGTATATTTAATGATTTTTTTATTAATATGTTTTTGGTGAATAATGTTTTTTCAGAAAAATAAAATGTTTATAATTCCAGCAGTAGATATTAAAGATGGGAAATGTGTCCAATTAGTTCAGGGCAGACCTGGAACAGAAATGGTTAAAATAGATAACCCCGAAAAAATAGCTAAGAACTGGGAAGAATATGGAGCAAAAACATTACATTTAGTTGATTTGGATGGAGCCATCAATAATAAACCTAATTTAATAGCTATTAAAAAAGTATTAGATGAAGTTTCCATTCCTATCCAGTTAGGCGGTGGAATACGAGACATTGATTATGCTAAAAATCTCTTAGATTTAGGGGTGGAGAGGATAATTCTCGGAACAATGGGCATTAAGCATCCAGAAACTATTGGAATATTATCAAAAGAATATGGAAACGAAAGAATAATGATTTCATTAGATAGTAAAGATGACAAGGTTCTTATAAAAGGTTGGAGTGAAAATATTAATAGAACATCTTATGGAATAGCTAAAGAATTTGAAGGTTTAGGTTCTGGATCCATACTCTTTACTAATGTTGATGTTGAAGGATTATTAAGTGGAGTATCTTTAGAACCATTAATAAAACTTAAAAAATCTGTAGATATTCCAATTGTTTATTCTGGAGGAGTAACCAGTATAGATGATTTGAAAAAATTAAAAGAAACTAAGGTTGAAGGCGTGGTTATTGGATCAGCATTATATAAAAATAAAATAGATTTTAAAGAAGCATTAAAAATTCAGTGAATTACTAATAAAACTTAGTAGCTTCTAATGAAATTCAATAGCTTAAGAATAAAACTCAAGAACTTACTAATAAAACTCAAGATTACTGAATGGTGAAAAATATGACTGTAGTGATGGCAACAGGCACATTTGATTTACTGCACCCTGGACATGGATTATATTTACAACAGGCCAAAGAATTAGGTGGGAAAAACTCTAAGTTAGTGGTTGTAGTTGCCCGTGATTCAACAGTTCACAAAAAAAAAAGAATTCCAATTGTAGATGAAAATCAGAGATTAGAAATGATAAAGTATTTAAAACATGTTGATGAAGCCTATTTAGGTCATGAAATAGACATGTTCAGAATAGTTGAAGAAATAAAGCCAGATATAATAGCTATTGGACAGGATCAAGATTATGATATTGAAGAACTAAAAAAAAGTCTTAAGATTAGGAATATAAGTACTGATGTTAAAAGAGTTGAAAATTATAGAATAGCTGAGTTAGATAGTACATGTAAGATTATTAAGAAAATAAAAAGTATTGAATTTGAAAAATCTCAATTTGATAATTGTTAGGAACCCTTTAAAGATAGAAATAATTAATATTTTACTAATTCAATAAAATCCAGTTATGATTAAATTATATAAAATTACAGCACCAATTTTTTTGTCATATCTCAATAAAATAATTTAAATAATCAAATGAATGATTTTAACACTATACCGAGTACCACTTTGAACCTTTTAAGAGTGATTTAATGAATTACAATGATTATCTTGAAGTTCAATCAGAATTAGTTGAATATTTCAATAATAATAACTGAATCAATAGTCTCTGATTATTTACTGCTCCAATTGATGCAATTAATGGAAAATGATAATAACATTGATTAGACCAATCATCACCCTCAAAAGCAATGGATGTAGCAATAACAAATATAAAACAATTAAATTGGAATCAAATATTACTGGGAGATGAAATGGACCAATCTATACAATTAATGTTGATCTGAACAACAAAAATATTGCCTTTAATAATTGGAACATAAGCATTACCTAAATACGAATAGCATTAGCAAATGGTTTAATAGCTAAAGATTCAACACAAACCAAAATTCTTAAAATTGAAATTTAAAGATTTTTAGAAATATAATTTTACTGACATTACACCTCAACATTTCTATATCATTAATATTATTAACATTATAAACCAATACAAACTAATATATTTGCAAATATTAAACTTAAATTCACAAATATGAATTTAAAAGATTAATATCTTAGATTTCAAAAATTCAATATCATACCAAGAATTAAAAATAAAAAAGAATATAGTTTTCTATTTTTGAGTAGATTGGGAAAATATTTATATTGTGTGAAAACAATGTTTAATTGTTGAATATTTATGGAGTAAAAATAATGCCGATACAAATAATGATCAAAGATATTTTAGATAATATAAAAAAGTTAACCAATGAAGTTAGTGAAGATAAGGTTAATGAGCTCATTGAAATAATACTCAATTCAAATTCTATTTTTACAATAGGAGATAATTATTCACAAGTTGTATCCACAGTATTAACAGCTGAATTAATGAGATTGGGAATTAATAGCTATGTTATAGGTAATGTGTCAGCACCAGCTGTTGAGGAGAATGATTGCATTATCTCTTTTTCTAATTCTGGTGAATCAAAATATGTGGTAAACACTATTAAGATAGCAAATCAGAAAATAAAACCTAAAACTGCATCGATAACATCTAATCTAAATTCATCTCTAAGTAAAAACACAGATTTGAGTATTCTTATTAAGAATACAGTCAGACATAATGAAGAGCATTATAATTCAGATCTTTTTGAACCAGCTTCAGCAGCTTTTGTCTATGCTTTAATAGATAAACTAGATCAAAGAACAAATTATAATCAAACTGTAACTTTTGGATATGATTATTGTATTTAATATTATTTAGACAGTTTATTAAATTTTAAAGATAATTAAAGTTTAAATATAATGACAGAAAACTTCAACACATTTGACAAATTTTTAAAAGTTTGTTTATAATTCAATTGTTTTTTCAATATCTAATCGATAAAGTTTGTTTATAATTCAATTGTTTTTTCAATATCTAATTGACTTATTAAGAACACAAAAATACTCATAATTACTACAATAGCTATTAATACTGCAACTGCGATCATTGAAATATTAATATTTGAATTAATGATTGTTGTGGTTATATCTTTTAATTTGTAGAAACTTAAAGTGAATAAACCAATCACCAGATAGAACACTAAAGTCAGGACATGTTGACTTTTAAATCGTAGTGCCATGTAAGAAGAAACCACATCGAAAAGTATTATTCCAGATGGTAGTACTACAATTGATAGAAAAATATTTGTTAAAGATGGTGATCCTTGAACATTTAGAGTAAAGATAGCTGTTAAGAGCAGGGATAAGAAAACTGAGTATGGATAAGATAATCCAATTATAGATAAAATTTTCCCTAACCATATCTCCTTAATTGAAATAGGTAATGTAAGCATATTTTCGAGTTTGAAAGATATTTTATCGTTCCAAAACTTCTCTTGAATGATTGTTAATGATATTATAACCATTGCAAATGAAGGTAAAACAATTATCATTATATTTCCAACAAGTTTTATACCTTCTGATGGTAGAGACCTAAACATTATTATCAAAATAGTTATTACCAATATAAAATTAAAAACAAAGGATGCTAAATACATCTTATTTCTCAGTGTTTCTTTCATTTCTTTCTTACATATTGTTTTGATTTTATTGAAATTCATAGTAATCATTGATATTATTGATTAATCGGTTATATTAAATTTGGAGAGTTAAAAGTCTTAATACAGTTAATTTATTCATTTTTCTCATTTGAAGAAATTATATTTTTATATAAACTTTCAATTGATGATTCTTTGATCCAATGAGACACGATATCTTCTTGATTTAAGTCAATATCTTTTGTAGGTATAAATGAAACCATATTCCCATCAATCTTTATAATTGTTTTTTCTTCAATAGTTTTGAGAAATTTTTTAAGGGCAATTTCGTCTTTTAAGACAACTGATATTTCTTTTTCAAGGCATTTATCTTGTAAATCTTGTAATGATCCATTAAAAAGTAATTTTCCCTTATTTATGATAGCTAAGCTGGTACAAATTTTTTGAACTTCTTCAAGGTCATGTGAAGAGAAAAATACGGTTCGTCCTTCTTTGGCCAATTTCTTTATTAGTTCTCTTATTAATTCTCTTGATTCAAAATCAACACCATTTGTAGGCTCATCCAATATTATTATTTCAGGGTTGTGGATTATTGCTCGAGCAAATGCTAATCTTTTTTTCATTCCATGAGAATAGTGTGATACTTTACTATTTTTCCAATCAGACAATTTTAATGTATCCATAAGCTCATTAGCTATTTTTTCTGATTTTTTATTGCTTAATCCGTATAATTCTCCCCAATATATGAGATTTTCTAAACCAGTTAAATCTAAATACATTGTTGCTGAGTCTAACATCATCCCAATTTTTTCTTTCACAATAATAGCTTCTTTTTTCCCATAAGGATTTTTATCTAATATTTTAACTTCACCAGAACTTGGTTTACTCAATCCGATTAATAATTTAATGGTACTTGTTTTTCCAGCACCATTGGGTCCAAGATAGGCAAAAATTTTACCTTTTTCCACAGTCAATGAAAGATTATCTAATACATGGAAGTCATTATAATATTTATTCAAATTTGATAATCTTATTTTTATTTCACCCATTAATTTTCCCTCCCTAACTCATTTAAATTCTTTTTTGGATTTCTTCTTTAACTATTTTATTAACAATTTTTCCATCTGTCTTTCCTTTAAGTTTTTTCATTGCCATTCCCATTAAAGGTCCCATAGCAGCCATTTGTCTTTCTTTAATCATTCCTTCATTGTTCATGATAATCTCTTTTATTATCTCTCTTACATCATTTTCAGACAAAAGTAAAAGATTTAGTTTTTTAGCTATTTCTCTACAATCAATTCTTGTTTCTTTATTTTCTTTTAAAATAGCTATTTCCTTTATAATAAAATTAACTCCATCTTTACCTATTGATTTATCTTCTAATAATTTGAAAACAGATTTAACATCATCTATGCTTAATAATTCAATAGCTATCTTGTCTCTTTTTAATTCTTGCAAGGTGTAGGCATAAAAAGATCCGACTGTTATTGGGTCGACACTAAGTTCAGATAAAATTTCTTCAAATTCATCTGTTAATCTTCTTTTAATTAACTGACTTGTTAAGTCTTCACTTATTTTATATTCTTCAATTATCCTATTTTTCTTTTCAGATATGAGTTCAGGCAGATTATTTGAAATCTTATCTACCTTTTCATCATCAATTTTTATAAGCGGAATATCTGTTTCAAGATACATCCTATTTGATGTTGGAAGAGGTCTCATATATTCACTTGTTCCATTTTCCAATGATTTTCTTGTTTCTTCAGGAACTCCATCAAATGCCATTTTAACTCTTTTTATAACCTCGTTTAAAGCAGAAATAGCTATTTCCTCATCTGCAGCTACAAGTATGATTGCATCGTCATCTGCAGTTTTTAGGAATTCTTTTAATTTTAAAACCTCTTCTTCAGTGATTCCATAAGCAGGCAACTCATCACTATGGAATATCCCAGAAACACCATATTTTTTAGCATAATCGGATAATTCACTACCAAATCTGCGGTTTGTTTGAAGTTCCAAACCAATCAAACCATTAAAACCTTTTAAAACAATAGATTTTACAGATTTAGCATTTGATATGATCTTAGATTTTGTGTTTTCAAATACTTCTTCAACATTAAATATTTCATCTAAAACTTCACAGTTTCTTTTTTCAATTTCATTTTTAATTTTAATAAGATTTAGTTGTCTTTGAACTTCTAATTCAGCCATTTTAGGGATTAAATCTAAATTTTGAACTCCTTTAATCTCCGTACGGCTGCCTTCACTAATTGAAATGTTTAAATCCTGTCTTATTGTTCCAAGCCCTCTTTTAACATTAGTACTTCTTAATATTTGACCTAAAATTAGTGCAACTTCTTTAATTTCTTTAGGATCATGTATTGATGGGTCAGTTGTAATTTCAACCAATGGAATCCCCAATCTATCCAAACGAAATGTGGTAAATTCATCATCAGTAGATATTCTTCTACCAGCATCTTCTTCTAAACAAAGATTTTCAATAGCTATTATTCCATATTCAGTATCAATAAATCCATCAGTAGCTATTAAAGCTGTTCTTTGAAATCCACCAGTGTTACTACCGTCTATAACCTGTTTCCGCATTGTATGGATTTCATCAATTATATTCATATTTAAAAGTGAAGCTATTGTAATGGATAAGTCTAAGGCTTCTTCATTTAAATTGTGAGGAGGTTCATCATCTGTTTCAACTAAACAAGTTTCATAATTATAGGCTTGATAGTTGAAACTTAATTTTCTTAAAGATTCCTGAAATGCTGCTCTATCAACTTGACCCAACTCACTTTGTGTAGGTCTTAAATATCTTTTAATTTCATCATCGATTTTTTTGTCGCTAAGTTCATTTGGGCAAGAGCAAAACAATTTATCTTTAGTATTAAGTTGTTGATGGATTTCTAATCCCATTTTAAGTCCTAATTCCTTCCAATCCATAAAATCACTTTAATTTATTTAAGTTTATTAAATTATTATATTAAAATCATATAATTTATATATTATTTAACTTATTAAAGTATATTTATTATATTATTAAAAATAATGTAATCTTTGATTATATTTTAATTAATTTTTCATTAACTTTGTTTAAAATGATATTTAAAAGATTTAAAGAGTTTAATAACAAACAAATTTTAATAAATTTATTAACTTGACAGTATTATTTGAGTAGAATAATAAGTTTAAAAACGAATTAACAATAATAAAAAAAGGTTTTGAATATGATAATATCTATTTTAATGGCAGGAGGCAAAGGAACACGACTTAAAACTGATGTTGAAAAACCTCTTCTTAGATTTCAGGATAAGGCTTTAATTGATCATGTTATTCAAACTCTTTTTAAATCTAAGCACATCGATGAAGTAATTGTTGCAGTCAGTCCAAACACTCCTAAAACAAGAGAATATTTGTTAGATGAATATAACACTGATTTCAACTATAATTTTCACCGTGAAAGGGGCAATTCTGATAAAATTATAAAAGAATGTAATAACTGCATGAATGGGACTAAAAAACCTTCTTTACATATATTTAACACTTCAGGTTTAGGATATCTTGAAGATCTATCTTATATATTAAGAACACTAGAAAAATATTCTGATAAAGATATATTATTATTTATAAACTCAGATTTACCTTTAATTTCATCAGATACTATTGATAATGTTGTTGAAAATTATTTAAATAATAATAAAGAGGCTTTATCCTTGATGGTGCCAATACAAATATTTGAAAAATATAATATTAAACCTTCTATCGTTATCGACGATTTAGTACCTTCAGGACTCAATATTTTAATTAGTAAAGATGTAATTCAAGATGAAGAAAGATTAATTCTTTATAAGTTAGAGTTAGCTTTTAATATCAACACTTTAGATGATTTAAATTTTTTAAATAGATATGTAAAAAATTTTTTCCTTTGAGTGCTTGTTGTACAACTCGCTTTTCAGTGAACAAAATATATTTTAATAAAATATTATTAAAAATTTTTTAATTAATAATTCATATATTTAATATTATTCAATTTAATTTAAATATTAATTGAACAAAAATAATTGTGCAACAGCCTCTTTGAAAGGATATTTTCTTGTTAACTTTTCATTATACTACTTTTTATTATACTACTGTCATAGCATAAGTATTTATCTGTATATTTTATGTAGTTGAATTTTCATAATATATGTATGAAATCTATAAAAATCGAACTAACAGATAATGAAATCAAATTCTTAAAAGATATTTAAAAAGAAAGGCATGAGAAATGCAAGAGAAATAATGAGAGCTAAATGTCCTTTTACAAGTTAATAAAGGATTGAAAATTAAAAATATCGCTGAAGGTTTAGAAATTCATCGTGATACTATTAGAAAGATTAAAAAAAGATATTTGGAAGGTGGATTGAAGAGAGCCTTATATGACAATTCTCGTTCCCTCATGCCTAAAAAATATAGTGATAAACAAGAAGCCGAATATAGTTGCATTAGCCTGCACTGATCCTCCAGAAGGAAGAAAAAGATGGACTATTAAGCTTATAGCAGAAACTCTTAAAGGTAAAAAAGGTTTTGAAACCTTAAGTCGTGAAACTGTTAGACTCGTTTTAAAAAAACGAACACTAAAACCATTGGACTAAAATAGAATGTGGTGCATAAAAGAAATGGATAAAGAATACAGAGATAGAATGTATAATATCCTGGATTTATATGCTAAAGATTATGATCCCCAATATCCAGTTGTTTGTCTAGATGAAAAACCTAAACAGCTTTTTGATGATAATAGAAAAAGCATTCCAATGAA
>JAITGU010000192.1 GCA_031280375.1 Candidatus Methanovirga procula
CAAAGCCAACAAGATGAAAATACAATAAAAACCACCAAACCAGTAATAATCAAAACAATAAGAATTAATAATTAAGTAATAAATAAACAGGAAAAATTAAGTTAAAAGAAATTCTCTAAAATAACAAGAGATAGCTTTCTATTTCTAATGTTTTAAGTGAGGAGAAAAACCACCGATATCAGAAACATGTTCATTAAATATACAATTCATTATAATCATCAAAAAAACACTAATATCTAAAACCAAACATAATTTTGGCTCGTGTTCAAAAGAAGAGAAAAAAATAACATCGAAGCTAAATAACTTCATTCCAATACAACGATCACCTCATGATCATCCTCAAATGTAACAACAGAACCCACAATAGCTGAAAATATTACAAATAAAGCCAAAATCTTCTTAAACATGGCCATTCACCTAAAATCTTCAAAACAATACCCATTACTTTTGGTACTGTGTTAGTTAACAAACCACTTATTCACCAGTTCTATCATTTAGAATACATATCAACGAAAACCCTACTCAAAAAAAACATTCATGTCACAGCACTATGATAACCAACGAACATATGAGTTCTGGGATGAACACCCAAAAAATATAGAGTCCTAATTGATAAATTTATGAAAAATATTTACATATTTATATAGTTATAATTTATAATATTATGAATATAACGCACATTAATATTATTTCAACAAGAAAAAATGTAAGTGGAGGTTAAAAAACATGGTGAGCATAATTAAATGAATAATTGACCAAAACTAATAGTATTGGGAAGTACTTCCATACTAATCCACGATCTTTATAAAAATTAAGACCAAAAAAAATATAGACCTGAAATCGATGTTATATATATACAAAACATTTATAGAGCAATTAAATATAAATTATATAATATCTTAATTAAATTTATAATAATGATTATTTGGCTTTTAATAAGCCTATTTTAGAAGTTAGTGAATTAAATGTTTAACAAAGCTTATGTGAAATATTTTGATAGTAGTTTTAGGACTGTTAATCCTAAAGAAACAATTAAAAACTATGAAAAAAAAATAAAAATAGCTGGAATAACTCGTATAAGTGATATTACCCATTTAGATTCTGTTGAAATTCCAGTTTTCTCAGCTATTAGACCTACTGCTCAATCTGGTGGAGTTAGCGTCTACTCTGGAAAGGGTGCTACAAAGATTCAAGCCAAAGCATCTGCTATGATGGAAGGTTTTGAGAGATATTCTGCTGAAAAACAGGATGTTGACAGCGAAAGAATTATTAAAGGAAGATATGATGAAGTTGAAAATTCTATCGATCTTAATAGTTTAAACCTTCCTAAAGTAGACTACAACAATGGTGAAATTGAATGGATAGAATCTGTTGAAATAAACACTGGAGAAAAATATCTTGTTCCTGTAAATTCTGTTTTCCATCCATATTCAAGCTCATCATCTTTAAAATTATTTAGATCCAACACAAATGGTCTTGCTTCAGGCAATATCATTGAAGAGGCTGTTCTTCATGGAATATTTGAAGTGGTTGAAAGGGATGCTTGGAGTATTTTTGAGTTAACTAAAATCAACAATAGAGAAATTGAGTTAAATGGTTTTAAAAATCCTTTAATAAATGAAATGCTTGAAAAGTTTGAAAATTCAAATATAGAAATTAAGTTAATGGATTTAACCGCTGATGTTGATATCCCTACAATAGCTGCAAGTTCTGATGACAAATTTTTAAAGGATCCTGCTCTTCTTACTTTTGGTGTTGGTACTCATTTAAATCCAGAAATAGCTATTTTACGTGCTTTAACAGAGGTTGCTCAGAGCAGAGTTACTCAAATTCATGGAACACGGGAAGATACTACAAGAGCTGATTTTATGCGTAAAGCTGGTTACCAACGTATGAAAAAGATTAATAAACACTATTTCCAACACGATGATGAAAAGATTAACATAAAAGATATTAAGGATAAAAGTTCAAAGTCTTTGAAAGAAAATATTGAAATATCTACAAGAGAGCTTAAAAAAGCTTCTTTGGATAAAATTTTATTTACTGATTTAACAAGAGAAGAAATTGGTGTTAGTGTCGTGAGAGTAATTATTCCAGAAGCCGAACTTTATACCGTAGATTCTGATAGAGTTGGAAATAGAGCTTTTGAATATGAAAAAAAAAATTTTAATAGTTAATCTTCAATAGTTCCAATAATATTTACTTAAATCCAGAATAGTTTATCATATAATTATTTCATAAAATAGCTGAATTAAATATTTTATTTGCAATATAACTCAATATAAAATTCTCAATTTAGAAATAACTTTTCATGAAATTGTTTATAATGGGTTATAAATAAATTGTATACATACTCTAAAATAAATTAAAATAAGAAGTTTATGAATCTAACATATTTATAAGATTAATATAATATTGTGACTTAGTATTATAGTCCTTGACATAATTTTTTTAAGTAATGGACTTTTTAAATAAATATAATATTATTTTATTTTAATTTTTATTTAATTTAATAGTGTATTTATTAATATAATTAATTTTATAATTATTTAATAGTGAAATAAGTCATGTTTGAAGATATTTTTAATAACAGAAGATTATATAAAAAATTTATTAATTAAATTATTAATATCAAGGACTATAATCAAAAAATTGTAATAAACATTTAATAAATTATAATAAAAAATTGCTAATAAAAAGTGAAGTTCAAATGTCTGATAAAAAAGCAATAGTTTTTATAGGTCCTTCCCTACCAATTGATGAATGTCGTGAAATATTAGATGCTGATTATAGACCACCAGTTAAACGAAATGATATTCTTCATATCATCGATGAAAAACCAGATATTATAGGTATCGTTGATGGTGTTTTTCATCAAAGCCCAGCAGTTTCCCATAAAGAAATTCTTAAAGCAATTGATAAAAATATAACCGTTGTAGGTGGAAGTAGTATGGGGGCTCTTAGAGCAGCAGAGTTAGATGACTTGGGAATGATAGGTATAGGTCACATATACAATCGATATGCCAACGGATCTATTGAATCTGACGATGATGTTGCTCTTGTTTTTACATCGGATGATTACACTCATTTATCTGTTCCTTATGTGAATATTGAATATAATTTAAATTTATGTGAAAAAGAGAATATCTTAACAAACTATGAAAAAAATCAGATATTAAATGTTGCTAAATCCATTTACTATCCTAAAAGGAATTATTCAAGTATACTTGAAAAGGCAGATATAGATTTAGAAATTAAAAATCTCTTAAAAAATTTTTTAAAAACAAAATGTATTGATATTAAAAAACAAGATGCTATTGAAGTTTTAAAATATATTAGAAACTTAATAGAAGATTAATTTAATTAAACACTATATTTTTATATATTCTTTTTTTTATTAAAATTGAAAATTTGATAAATTTTCTAATATAATTATAGAAATAAATTATTATATAATCAAAAATAATGATTAAATATATATAAAAAAATTAATATAAATAAATATATAAATAAGTAGATAAATAAAAACATTTATATATTCGTTAGCAACAATATAATTAATAAGTATGCGAACAAATATAGATGTAACATACCTCAAATATATTTGTGAGCATCTATAGATTTAGTATATTGATTATTATCACCAAAATTATTAATAATCCTGATCATTAGTAAAAGTCAAGTATTAAGAATGTTAATATGACTATGTAAAAAATTCAATGGGTGTGATGTTTTTTCCATGATTTTGATCCCATTTAACTCTTTGAAGGTCTAAATAAATTTCAATACTTTCAATAGTCTTATATAACTTCTTCAA
>JAITGU010000057.1 GCA_031280375.1 Candidatus Methanovirga procula
TGATTTTATTATTGATAATTTTTCATTAAAATCGTTATTTGGTGAAAACTCATCTGGATAATTCTATGTTTTCCTGAAAACTTATTTTTAAAATTTTACTAAATTATTTTGTCTTGACAATAGTAGTATAATTTAATTAAATTCAAATTTGTCTTACTATAATTAATCTCTTTTAAGAATAATATCTATTATTATTTTACAATTAAAAATATAAAATATCTATAAAAAAATCAGAAAAGATATTGTTTAACTTAAAAATTGAAATTTTTAAGAAAAATCATTAAAATGCAAGAAACTTTTTACACTATATTATTTTTAAATTAAAAAAATATGAATAAAACAAAATTAAACAATAAAAAAAACAAAAACACTGCCAATATAAACTGAGGGATTAAGATAAAAAATGAACTACAAAAATTACCACTTAGTATCCAATCTTTTGAAGATTTAAGAACGAATAATTACCTTTATGTTAATAAAACAAAAGAAATACTAAAACTTGTTAATTTAGGAAAATCATTTTTTTCTATCTCGTCCAAGAAGATTCGGCAAATCATTACTAATTAACACACTTGAAAACCTGTTTTTAGGAAATAACGAATTATTCAAAGATTTATTTATCCACGATAAATGGGACTGGAAAGAAACATATCCCATTATTAGAATAGACCTTGGTGGAGGCATACTAAGATCTGGAAATGATTTAAAAAATATTTAATCGACATCTTAGAAGAAACTGCTGAACATAATAAAATAAATCTAAAGCACGAAACCATTGATGGTAAATTTAGAGAACTAATTAAAAAATTATATGAAACCACTGGAAAAAAAGTTGTTGTTCTTGTGGATGAATATGACAAGCCAATATTGGATAATATTTCTTATCCAATTGTTCGTGATGCGATGAAAGAAATCTTACACGACTTCTACCAAATCCTAAGAAGTCAAGACGACAACCTAAGATTTGTATTCCTAACTGGTGTCTCTAAATTCGTGGGAACATCGATATTTTCAGGATTAAACAGTCCAGATAACTTAACAATCGATGATGAATTCTCCACTATTTGTGGTTACACTGAAGAAGAGTTGGAATTTTATTTCGCTGATTTTATCCCTATTCTTGGTGAAAATTATAATATGGATAATGAAACTGTTTTAGAGAATATTAAGCTATTTTATAATGGTTATTCTTGGATGGTGAGAACTTTGTCTATAATCCCCAGTCTACATTAACCTTATTTAGGAAAAATAGGCTTAATAATTATTGGTTTAAAACTGGTACTCCAACATTTCTCATTGATTTATTAAAAAATGAGCAAGAGTTAGATACAATCCTATCTGAAGTTGATGCTGGATCTGAAATATCTGATAGTTATGATCCTGAAAACATTCCTCTTATTCCTTTAATGTTTCAAACTGGTTATTTAACAACAAAAAAGTGGATAACAGTGATTTATTCCCAAATTATGTTTTAAGTATTCCAAACAAGGAAGTTATATATTCTATAGTTAAAAACATGATGAATATTTGTACTGGTCAATTAGTAAAGTTGACAGTTTAAGGAAAAGAATGATAAAAAACTTAATAAACAAAGATGCTGAAGGTTTAAACTCTAATCTTAGTGAAATGATTGCAAATGTCCCTTATCATCTACACATTGATAAAGAAGCTTACTACCATACAATTTTCCTAACATGGCTAAACCTATTAGACTTTAAAGTGAATGGAGAAGCATCTACTGATAAATGACGAATAAATGCTGTTACCATAGTAAACAAAGAAGTAATCATAGTTGAAATCAAATTTGGCAGAGATAAAATCAATGATTTAATAAGCGAAGCATTGAATCAAATCACTGAGAAAAAATACTACGAAAAATATTTAAACTACAATATAATCTTTTTAGGCATTGTTTATGCTGATAAAGAGGTCAAATGTGAATTCAAACAACTAAAACAAGTATCTTAGTTTTATTCTGAACTTATTATAAATGGTAAAATAAAAAATTGAACAATATTTTACTAATTTTTTCAATTGTTTGAGGGTGTCTAACAACTCAAGTTTTTAAAAAATTGCTTGCTCCATTTTCAATATAAAGATTTATCTGGTCTTATTTTTCATGTGAAAATAATTGTTAGACAGACTCGTTTTATTAAAAATGTTATTAAGGTTCCTGACATTACCTTTTACAAAATTAAATTATTAATATATATTTCTTTAAATTAAATTCTACAAAGTTATAATTCTTATTTTTAAAAATAATCTTTTATTTAGAAATTGAAGAAAAACTTCGTTTTTCTAAATTCAAAATAAAAAAATTTTGAATTTAAGATAATAATGGATGTTCTGTCCTAAATTTCTCACTTTGTTCGAAATCAAAGATTATCTAAGTTCAAAATAAAAAAAAAAGAATTAAGCCGTAGCTAATTTAGTGTTCATTATAGGAGCATCAATATCATTTATAGTTGAAAGATCAAGAGGCATTGTTTCTTTCTTATCATGAATATCAACAAGTACCTTAAGATGTACAGCAATTATTTCCTTACTAACACAAATATTCATACTTATAGCTCTATTAGTAAGATAATATTTTTCAGGAATTTTAAACACTTTAGAAGCATCCAATATCTCAAGAGCAACAGGAACATTATTCTCATCAAAATCTAGAATTATACCTTCTTCTAACTCAATAGATTCTTTGTACTTATATCCTCCCACAACTCTAATCCCCAAAACATCAAAATGATGATCATACATAGACTCAATTTGAAGAGTTTTATCTAGATCATAATCAAAAATAGGAAACACCAAACCATAAACAAAAAAAAAATCTTAATTTCTGTTTTTATTATACTTTAAATCTCATATCTTTTTTTCAAATCGTATTATATATTTTATAATATATAAATGATTCCATTTTTTAAAAAAAAACATTTAAATTTATTAAATATATATTATGTTAAATATTAATGAAAAAATCAAAGATTTTTTAAAATTTTAGAATAGAAAATTCTAAAATTGACTATGTAAAAAATTCAATGGGTGTGATATTTTTTCCATGATTTTGATCCCATTTAACTCTCAAAGTCTAAATAAATTTCAATACTTTCAATAGTCTTATATAACTTCTTCAAATGACGAGGCAAAGTCACACCAAAGTAATTTTCTAATTTATTATTTGTGGTTGGTAGGAAATCAAATTGAAGGTGGCTTATAACTTTGAAAGTTAGGTTTAATCTTG
>JAITGU010000079.1 GCA_031280375.1 Candidatus Methanovirga procula
GCTGATGCTAATCGTAGGACACTTCAAAGTTTTTATTTGGGGTTGAAGAATTCAGATGAGTATATTGATTTTATTTTCATAACTGGTATTAGTAAGTTTATTCATACTTCTATTTTCTCTAAATTAAATAATCCATCGGATATTACCTTGTTAAGTGATTATTCTACTATTTGTGGTATAACACATAATGAATTAGATGAATATTGTAATGAACACATTCATTTATTTGCTGATAGGAATAATATGAGTTATGATGAGGCTTTATCTATGATTAACTATTGGTATGATGGTTATAGTTTCGATGGTGAAAAGAAAGTTTTCAATCCTTTTTCAACTTTATCAGCATTGAAAAACAACGAATTTTCTCATTATTGGTTCTCTACAGGAACACCACACTTTTTAGTGAATATATTAAGAAACAGGAGAATAGATATTGATTTTGAAAATATGGAATTGAGTGAAACTGATTTGAATGATATTGATCCAGTGAATATTGGAAGTTTACCTTTGCTTTTTCAAGGAGGTTATCTGACAGTTGATAAGAAGTTTAAAAATGAAATGTATGAAACAAAATATACTCTTAAGATTCCTAATTTTGAAGTGAAACAAGCTTACGAGGATAATCTTAAGGATTTGTATGTTGAGGAGTTTAAAGATAAATATACTGATATTCGTGAGAGTTTATGGGAGGATATTAACAATGGTAAGTGTGATAATTTAGCCAATAGATTGCAGGATGATATTAATATAAATCCATCATATTTAAACATTGGAGCTAAGGAGAATTGGAAGATTTATGAGTCATTGTTTTTGTTGTGGATGAACATTATGGGTTTTGATGTGACAGGAGAAAAACTAATAAAACATGGTCGTATTGATGGTGTTTTTAAGGATTATGATAATAATCATGTTGTTATATGTGAAGTTAAGTATAATCAAAGTAGTTCAAAGTCATTGGAGGAATTAATTGGTGAGGCTTTATCTCAGTTGAAGGATAGAAGGTATTGGATGGGTTATACTATGCGGAAAATTAGTTTAATGGCTATTGTATTTAAGGATGAGGTTATTTATGACGATAAAATGATGACTTTGGTTAAGTGCAGGATAGAGGAATTCATTCCACCAGTGAATTAATTATAAACATTGTTAATAATGAAGAATTTCTATTAACCTCACTTTGTTAATATCAATAAAATCAATATTTACTAAAAGTTCTTTGTTTTGAATTTAAAAATCTAAAATTTTAAAATATAGGTTTTATAGAAACTCTCAATGATAATTTTTAGCTTAAATTAATATAAATTATTAATACAAGATAAAATTAATTAATTTTATATTAAATACAATATTTCTCCAAACTTTTATAAAGTTTATTTAAAAATTTTTATTAAAAAAATTATTTTTAAGAGAGTTTCTATAAACTTAATTTAAACATATATTGATTTGATGTTTTGTGATTATTTTCATTTTTTCATTGAAAAATTCGCATATTTTGGTTTTTTAAGGCTAATTTCATCGCTATTTTTATGGATTTTCCCCAATTTTTTCATAAGATATATGCTAAGCGGAACAAATTTCCTTTAGTAATCTTGGTAGTTGAATTATAGTTAAATGCTGTACATTCAATTTTTTAAAACGAGAAATAACGGAAACTCCGTTTCCTAAGTTTTTCATTTCGTTCAAAACCAAAGATTTCTCTAAGTTGTCTTCGACAACAAACGGGAAAATCGAAGATTTTCCCTAAATTATTGCGAAATCGTAGATTTTGCAATAGTCGAAAATATGAACTTTTTTGATCTTGATCCTAAAAAATGTAAAAGAGTAAATGTTATGGATAATCGTTTATCTCAATTAGGGGTAAGTGGTGGTAGTTTACCTATAGTAATTCAAAATTTAGGATTTGATGGCGGTAATTTACCCATAATAATTCAAAATTTAATTACGAACAAAGAGAATAAAAGAAGATTGTTAAATTTTATAAGTTATTTGATGCCCAGATTAAAAGAAATTGATATAGAAAATATTGTAAACAATGTGACATTTAAGATTAAAGAAGAGCATTCTGATGAATTTATTTTATCAAATTTTCTCTCTGATGGAACAGCTAATATAATTGCATTAATAGTTGCATTATATTTTAATCAGAATGAAGTTATTTCTATCAAAACCTGATAGAAATATACATCCTAAATCAATCTCTAGGATAATAGAAATGATGGAAGAGGTTGCTCATAAAAAATTATTATAACCACACATAATCCCGAAGTCTTAAAGTATGTTGATAATAATCATATCTATCTTATTTCAAGAGATAAAGAAGAGTTTTCAAATATTTCAAAACCTGCAGATAATGAAGAAATTAAATCTTTTTTAGATGAAGAGTTAGGAATTGAAGATTTATTCAGAAATGATTTATTAGATCTTGGGAAAATATAAGGAATAGGGGTAGTAGCTGATTAAATATATAAACTTTTATTTATCTAATCTCCTTAATAAACACCCATATTAATAATATTTTATAAATTTCCACCCTCAATTCTTTTTATTTCATCGATCATTTTATCAAAATCAGAATGAAACTCACTATCTTGAATAACTCTAAATTTTTCATATTCACTGATAGCTATTTGTTTAGCTGAATCAGAATCTATGCTACCTTTATCAAATAACACAGGTAATTGGTTTAACTCTATAAAATTGTCTAAAAAATCTTTCCAATCATTCATAGTCGTTATAATCTGGTTATTTGCTCTAAACTCTGCAACATTTAAAAATGCTTCTACAATCCGATTTAAATTATCTAATTCTTTTTTATTTAAATAATTTTTAGAAATAACGACATCACTTAATAATATTTTTCCATTTTCTTTTCTCCAAGGAGTTAAACCCATGTTTGGTTTTTCACTATCGCATCTATTTGAGATAATTTCTGCGGCTGTAAACCCAGTTACAGCATATAAAATTTTATTTTGGACTGTTGCAAAGAATTTTCTTGTGATTTTTGCTTTAGGATTATAATCTGAACTTGTAGCATAAATATCTATGATTTTCTGATTGAATTTTCTCTCAGATGCTCTTATTTCCCGTATATCTTCCCAATAATTTTTCAAAATAGATAGTCCCAAATCGACCATCATTTTTTAATAGTTCTTTATCCAAAACATATCCTTTGACCATATAATCTTTTAAAATGCGAGTAGCCCATATTCTAAATTGTGTGCCTTGTTTAGAGTTTACTCGATACCCAACTGCAATTATAGCATCAAGATTATAGAAATTGACTTTTCTTTTAACACTTCTATTTCCTTCATTTTGAACTATCTGGAAATTCTGGATAGTTGAACTTTCATCTAACTCATCAGTTTTGAAAATATTTTGTAAATGTTCATTAATTGTTCTAACATTAACACAAAATAATTCAGTCATTGTCTTCTGTGTAGCCCACAAAGTTTCATTTTTATGGTCTATTATAACTTCTATGGTAACTGCACCTTCATCTCCAATATACAACAAAGTTTCTGTTAATTTAACTTCTTCCATATCAATCAAACCTTTCACCACATAATATTATATTTAATAATATATTTCTATCTTTGCCAAGAGA
Source organism: Candidatus Methanovirga procula (assembly GCA_031280375.1). Taxonomy (GTDB): domain Archaea; phylum Methanobacteriota; class Methanobacteria; order Methanobacteriales; family Methanobacteriaceae; genus Methanovirga; species Methanovirga procula. The sequence goes on from JAITGU010000079.1 coordinate 3,605, forward strand.
GCAGTTGAAAAGTAATAATATTTATATTAAGTTAAAATATTAAATCAGTCTATTGACAATGCAGAAAATTATGGCTTTCGAAGATTTAAATCCTGATTTTTAGATAAAATTAGACAATATTTCTCTCTGAATTCTTTAACTTAATTCTTTAAATTTTCAAAAAGAGTCAAAATTTTTTAGAGTGCCTTATTATTTTTAAAAAATAAGTTTTGATGAACTTTTTGTTTTGAACAAAGTGAAAAACTTAGAAAACGAAATTTCCGTTGTTGTCGAAGACAACTTAGAAACCGAAGGTTTCGTTTATTTCTGAAAGAGATTTAATGAAATTTTTTAATTTCATGTTTGTTTCGAATGAAACGAGAAACTTAGGAGAATCTTTG
>JAITGU010000094.1 GCA_031280375.1 Candidatus Methanovirga procula
CAAAGCCAACAAGATGAAAATACAATAAAAACCACCAAACCAGTAATAATCAAAACAATAAGAATTAATAATTAAGTAATAAATAAACAGGAAAAATTAAGTTAAAAGAAATTCTCTTAAAGAATATTCTATGTTCCTTGGTATTTATACTTTAGACTTTAATACTATAACTAATTCTAAATAAAATCTACAACTTATAGTTAAATAATGACTTAATAATGAGTATAATGAGTATGAACAATATCAATTAAAAACGAATATAGGCTTATCTATCTGCATGATGAATGATTATAAGTTGGACTATCCTAATTATAGTATTAGAATAATTTATGATAAAAATAAGCTTGATAAGAGAGTAAATAGTAAAATAAAGATCATGTTGTAAAAGCTCATAATAATGATTGGAATAAGTTTTTCGACGAAAAGATGCTGGTAAACCTAAGTTTCATAGTTTTAGAAGGAGTAAACTTAGTTACATAAGTGATAAACTAGTGTCATGATATGAGTATTTTTCTGCACAAATTCTTTATATATAATGTTTTGATAATTTCTCATCAGCATCTCCTTTAGTAAAATTCCAACTTATTTTACAACCATTTTCATTTCTATAATCACAAAATGCCTTAGTTTCACTAATTAACAAATTTTTATTCCTAATTCTTCTATTAGTACACGTAATATCCATTACATGAATTTCTATCTCTGCGATATTAAGCCAACTGGCATGTTTTGGAGTTTAATTAAATTCAACTTTATTCAATATTCGTTCAGCCTCATCTTCATCAAATATTATCAGTGGTAGATTTTTTAAAATGAGTATTTAAGTTATAGTAAAATCATAGATTGTTTACCATCCAAATCAGAGATTTGGATAATATCCATTACGAATTTTATTTTTATAAGTATAAGTGAAGACTTCATCGACTATAATATTTAATATATTATGCGAAATCTTTTTTGGTTCTTCTAATCTGTAAACTGTGATATCTCTTTTATCGCCTTTAAAATTACTGAAAATCCGATGGATTACTGAAAATCGAAGATTTTCATAATTACAAAAATTGCAAAGCAATTTTTGGTAGTCAACAGCAACAAAAATATTCACTTTACAGTTTCTTTTATATTCATAGTCATATCTCTCGGGACTGCCTATATTCATTGGAATATTCTTCCTATTATTATCAAGAAGTAGTTGTTTAGGTTTTTCATCCATGCAAGCAACTGGATATTTTGGATCTATAATCTTTAGCATATAAATCCAGAATATTGTACATTCTAATTCCTGTATTGAGTCCATTCTTTTATTGAACCACATTTTTTTTAGTCCATGGCTTGGTGTTCGTTTTTTTAAAACAAGTCTAACAGTTTCACGACTTAAAGCTTAAACCTTTTTTACCTTTAAGAGTTTCTGCTATAAGCTTAATAGTCCATCTTTTTCTTCCTTCTGGAGGTTTTGTGCAAGCTAATGCAACTATATTCGGCTTCTTGTTTATCACTATATTTTTTTTGGGTGATCAGAGCGAGGATTATTCATTCAATGCTCTTTTTAAACCGCCTTCCAAATATTTTTTTTTTAATTTGCATAATCGCATCGATGAACATCTATATTTTTCAGAGATTTCTTTTAGGTTTTTCACCATTATTAGCCGATAAAAGAACATTGGCTCTAATTATTTCTCTTGCATTTTTCATGCCTTTCTTTTTAAATTCTTTTAAAAATTTGACTTCATCATCTTTTAGTTTAATTTGTATAGCTTCCATACTTATATTATGAAAGTTCAACTATATAAATCATATATATAAACTATGTCATGACAGTAGGTTGAATTTTATCTTAAATTAACAATAGATACTTTCGTTGAAGAGTATTCACAGTATGTACATAAAGTAATAACTTAGATTGGGATATGTAATAGAAAGCACAAGAGAAAGTATTCACAAAATGTTAATTAGAGGCTGGGTCACAAGTCATATTTTCAAATTTTATATATTATTAAATTTTCAGTTAAATCGATTAAATTTAGTATAAATCTTAATTTTAATTTTATTTAGTAAAATAATGGTTAGTAAATCAAAATTTTAGATTTAAAAAATAAATTTATCTTTAAATCAAATTTAGAAGCATCGTTTTTTCACTGAAAATATATGTATTTTAACCATGCCCCATCCTCATTATTCAAAAAAATTATAAATATTTCAAAATAAATTATAATAAAAAACAATGCAAATTTTACTAAAAAATGAGGAAAATATGACAACTGTAACAATACCATTATTAAAATCATTATTTGAACAAATTAAAGGAAAAACTATTAAAAAGTCAAATATCACTGAAAATGGCAATTTTGAATTAAAAATTGAAGATTATCAATTCTGGAAAAGAACAGCAAAAATCAAAAAAGAAGTCGGTGATGGAAAAGGGATAGAAGTGGATGTTGATAAACTTGGAGAACATTTTTCATAAACTTATATTCTCAAAAAGTTCTGAAAAATACTTTAAAAAGCTAAAAAGAAAGGATAGAAAAGAAGTTGAGAATTTAATCAAGATAACAAAGGAAATTCTTACTAATCCTTATGATTCTAAGATTCTACAAGGGAAAAATTTAATGGTTTAAGAAGAATAAAAAGTAAAAACTATCATATAATTTTTTTCATCGAAAACAAACGAAACCCTCCTGAAATCCAAATAATTAAAATAGGGAAACGAAAAAACATATATAAATAAATTAATAAATTTTGAGATTATTAGACTCTTGTATACTTAATGACACAAAAAATGTATTGATTTAATTAAATGTGGACATAATATATTTTTATGTTTAAATTACAAAATCCATAAAAATATTCATTCACTCTTTCAAATTTAAATAAAGTAATAATCATGTACCATGAATTACTCATGAGCCTTTAAAAAAATAATAAAAAAGAAGATGTGTTAGGTTATTAAATAAATACCTTGCTTACTTCAGCTACACCAGACCCTAAATCTACATCAAAACCAAGTTTTTTAAGAGTCATTTCTAATGCAGAAAAAGTAATAGCTAACTCTTTATAAGTTATATTGCCCATATGACCAATTCTAAAGACATTTCCTTTCAAATGATCCTGCCCACCAGCTAACTCTACTTTGTACTCATTTCTCATAGTTCCTCTAAGTTCACTATCACTCATTCCATCAGGCATATTAATTGCAGTAACAGTTGCTGATGAAATTTCTTCCTTAGGGAATAACTTAAGACCAAGAGCTTTTGCAGCCTCTCGTGTTGCTTTTGCAGCTTTTTCATGTCTTTTAATTCTCGCATCTAATCCTTCTTCTTCAATGATTTTCAATGCTTCGTATAATCCATAAATTAAAGTAACTGAAGGAGTGTAAGGTGTCTCAGGTGGGGTTCCAACACCATATTTACGATATTTTTTCAAATCTAAGTAATATGTACTTGATTTTACATTATCTATTACTTTCCATCCGTCATCACTTACAGTAACAGCTGCCATTCCAGGTGGGGCTGCTAAACATTTTTGTGAACCAGTGAAACAAATATCTATTCCATATTTATCAACATCTACATGATCTCCTCCAAGAGAAGACACCGTATCAACAACATATAAAGTATCGTAATCTTTCAATACTTTTCCTATTTTTTTGATTGGTGCAGCGACTCCTGTAGACGTTTCGTTATGAACAACTGTAACTGCTCTTATATCCTCATTTTTTTCTAATTCTTCTTTAATATCTTCTGGTTTCGCACAATCTCCCCATTCAATATTAAGCGCTACTGAATTACCACCGAAAACATTTGTGATATCCCTTAATCGTTCACCAAATTTACCACTTATTACATTTAAGACCTTATCATTTGGGTTTAAAATATTTGCAATAGCTGCTTCCATGGCAGCAGTACCTGAACCTGTTAATAAATAGGATTGATTATTGGTCTTAAATACTTTAGACATTAACTGTGAAGTTTCAGTTAATATTTCTCCAAATATAGCACTTCTATGATTTACAACATTTTTGGAAATTGCTTGAAGTACACGATTGGATACATTTGTAGGACCAGGAAGCATTAGCAAGGTTTGATCCATTAAATTTTCCTCCATTATACTACTATTAAATTACTATTCTAATTTTTTCTATTTAATTGCTTTTTTTTAGTTTAATAAAAAAAATATTAGTTAAATTTAGAAAAAGTAATTTTTTATTTTCTTTCTTTATATAGATTATATAAATAATATAACTTTAATATGTATTAATAATAATATCAACAATTGTTAATTCATTGATAATAATATTTGATTACTTTTAGTTTATTTACTATTTAGAAGAAACTTTTAGAAAAAGTTTCATCAAAAGTTTTATAAATTTCAAAATCTTAAACTTTTTACTATTTAGAAGAAACTTTTAGAAAAAGTTTCATCAAAAGTTTTA
>JAITGU010000103.1 GCA_031280375.1 Candidatus Methanovirga procula
TTAATTTTAGAGGATGTATTAGATAGGCTATAAGATGAGAATAAAATCGAAACATTTATAAGATAATAAAATTATAGTGTATCATAGAGAATTTCCTGAGGTTAATAGAAATTCTCTAATATATATAAAAAAATTAAATGGAGAATGATTAATTATGGATAAAGATTCATCAACAATATTGTTTGGTTTAATTAGTTGTTTTGTAATAATATTTGGCTTTGTTGGTCTGAGTATGATGTCAAGTACTTCTGATCATGGGTCTTCTGATGTTAAAAGTATTTCTAATGTTTATGATGCTAACAGTAAAGCTTCTGATATTTTTAATTTAAAAGATTTTACTGATACAAGTTCTACTGTAGGTTATGAATGTTATAAAACAGCAAATATGGATTGTGGTCTTGCAAATGCACTTCTTGGGAAATTATCTTTGTTTGATATTATCATTTGTGATGATACTGGTTATAAAGATAAGAGATATGTTACAGAGTCTAAAGGACATAAAATATATGTAGAGAATGATTTAGAAGGTTATTATCATGTGGATGATGCAAATTATTGTATAACTCTTGATTATCATCTTTCTGGTGAGAATGATTATAAACATTTAACATCTTCACAGCCTGATTCTGTTAAGAAAGTGTTTGATAAGATTTTGAAATAATTTTTCCATTTTTTTTTTAGTTAAATATTCCACTGCTTGTGATATTCAAGTAGTGGATTATTAATTAATTAATTGAATGGAGATGTTTAGTTATGTGTAATTTAAGTAGATTGTTGACTGCTTTGGCTGTTTTGAGTTTTGTGGTTGCTGTTGTATTGCTTGTTGGTGTTGCTAATAGTAGGCCTGTGTTTGATGTTGAGAATAGTGTTAATACGACTTTGTTTTTTAATTTGAGTGAGTTGGGTTATAATCAGTCTAATGTTGATTATATTAACAGCACTGTTTTAAGTTATTTCAAGTTTCTTAATACTCCTGGTAGTTGTCTATTAGGCACTGGTAGGGATGTTGTTAATATTGCTAGTGGTGTTAAGCTGTGCACTGCTATTATAACTTATGAATGTCCATCCATTGGTGCTATTGGTACTTATTACAGTGTTAATAGTAATTATCGAACTGAGTCTAATTTCTTAACTAATTGGAGTGGTCCTTTTGGTATGTTTAATGGTATAGTAGCTTATTGGAATGATTCTGATGGGAGTGGTCGTATTCCAAGTGAGGTTATTTTTAATTTAACTTTCCATGAGGGTGTTGTTTTTAATAATAGTGATAATGGTACAGGTTTGTTAACTGGTACTAATCTTACTGTGTTTGCTAATGATACTCTTGTGGGTAATCCTGTTTACATTATGGGTTCTTTGTTACTTGGTGATGGTACTCCTGTTAGGGGTAAGTGGGTTGATTTAACTATTACTAATAGTACTGGTGGTTTTTGTCATATGAGTGGTATGACTGATGCTGTTGGTAATTTTGTTGTTTCGTTCACTAATTGGACTAGTGAGGTTTATAATGTTGGTGTTTTTAATGTAAGTGCTTCTTTTGTGGGGGATGATAATTTTGCTGGTTCTGTGGCTTCTAATAGTTTTACTATTCTTGGTAGTGAGCCTGTGCCTGTTCCGCCTGTTAATAACAGTACTGGGGGTAATAGTACTAATGGGTCTGTTCTTGATCCTACTGGTCCTGGTAATGATAGTGCTGAACCTGTTTTAGTTGGTGATGATGGGCCTGTTACAGCTGTTCCTTTGTTAGTTGTTCTTTTAGCATGTATTATTGGTTTTGGTGTTTTTAGGAGGAATTAATACATTTTTCTTTCTTTTTTCTTTTTTTTAGTTAATATTCCACTGCTAATATTAATTTTTAGTAGTGGATTATTAATTAATTAAATAAATAAATGGAGATGTTAGTATGTGTAAATTAAGTAATTTGTTAACTGCAGTGGCTGTTTTAGTTATTGTAGGTTTTAGCTGTGTTGGTTTTAGTAGTGCAGCTGATAGGTTTGTGGATGTTGTTAATACTGTTGATAATGAATTGGTTTGGAATTTTCCTAATCTTAATGATAGTAATAAATTAGAGATGATTGATGCTTTCTTATCTCAGTTTAAGCATTGTGGTGATTCTGATTTTATTGTTATGGGCACTGAGGATTTTGGTTATTCTCAGAATAAGATTTCAACTTTTCGTGCTTTTCATTCTAATGGTAATAGTAGTTATAATTCGTTCATTTTTTATTTTATCTTTAAAATTTAAAATATTTTATTAAGTTAGTTTTTATAGCTAAATATTTAGTATAAATAGTTATTTCAATTATTTATAAGAAAATTAAAATTATTATTTAATTTGATATATTATGGTTAGTATATATTAAATTTAAAAGTGTTATAACTACAATATGTATTGAATTATGAATTTATATTTTATTAAAAAACAATAAGTTTATAAATAAGAAGTCTTATAATTAATAAGATATTATTTTATTAATCTTTATAACCAATAACAAAATGAAATTTTAATCTTCTATTAACCTATCTTATACCTTTATATACTATGAGAATTATAATATTATAATGTTGTTTTTTTTAATCTTAAATTTTTAATGAAATTTATATTTTATGTGGGGCCTGTGGCCTAGTCTGGATAGGGCGACGGACTTCTAATCCGTAGGTCGAGGGTTCAAATCCCTCCAGGTCCGTATTTTTACTATTTAACAAATTACAAAATTATATTAATTTAAATAATGTAGTTATAATACTTTAAATTATGAATTTTATATTATTTATAATGATTTTAGGTATATATAATCATAATCAAATATTTATTAGTAACATTATAATCAAATCTTAAAATTAATATTATTTATTTAAAATAGCTATTTTTAGATTATTTCTTAATCATAATAATGTTTTAAAATAAAAATTACTGAAGTTAAAATAGGAATTAGTGAAGTTAAAATAGGAATTAGTGAAGTTTATATAATATAATAAGTTTATTAAATAATAGTTAAATAAATAGTTTATTAATTAACTAAAAAAATTATTATTATATAAATATCTTGAAACTTGTGAAAATAAAGGATTTTTTTATATAAAATATTAATTTTTGGATGTGAAATGATGAATATTGAACAGGGCGATTTTGTGATGCCAGGGGATGTTCTTGGAGTTAGTGAACAATATTTACCTGGAGATTGGACCTATGAGGATGGAGGATATATTAAATCAGCTGTCATTGGGAACATATCCATAAATAAGCGAGAAATAGCTATTATCCCAAAAACTACAACTCCCTTACTTTTAAAAGTTGGAGATACTATCGTTGGTCAGATAACAGATATTAAAGGTCAAAGAGCAATGGTTGATATTCAGGCATCTATAGATTCAACAAGAGAATTGGCTTTACCATATTCTGGTGCAATACACATATCTCAAGTGAAAAATGGTTATCTTGAAAAGTTAACCGATGCCTTCAGAATTGGAGATATTATTGAAGGAAAAATAATAAAGATAATGGGAGACAATGTGGATATAAATACTGAAGATCCTGAAAATGGTGTTTTAAAAGCAATGTGTTCTCGTTGTAGAAAGTTTATGGTTCCAACAGAAGATAATAATGTTCTTTACTGTGAACCATGCAATAGAAAAGAAAAAAGGAAAGTTTCTTCAAATTATGATGATTAACAAATCAATATTCGGTGGATACAATGGAAGATATTATAGTTAAAAAAGATATTAAGACAGAATTAGAAATAGAAGTTCCAGGTGAATCTCATAGTATTTGTAATATTTTAAGGAAATATTTAATGGAAGATGAAGATGTGAAGTATTCTGTATACTGTATAGATCATCCACTCATTGGAAATCCGATAATAACAGTTAAAAATACTAAAAAATCACCTAAGAAGTCTCTTTTAGTAGCTGTTAATAAACTAAAAGATAGAACTGATGAGTTTAAAAATTTGATTAATTCAATTAAAGACTGATTTATTAAAGGCTGATTCAAATTATTTAACTTATGATTCATTATTTCCAGTTTTATGATTTAATATTTAATTTATATCATGAATTTAGACATTGTGATAGTTTGAACCATAAAAAACAATCAATTACAGTAGATATTTTTATATATAATGATAAAAATGAATTTATTTTAATTAAAAGAAAGAATGAACCTTACAAAGATTACTGGGCATTACCTGGAGGTTACTTAGACTATGGCGAAACTGTTGAAAATGGAGCAGTTCGTGAAGCAAAAGAAGAAACCAACATAAATGTTCAGTTAAAAAAATTATTCAATGTTTATTCAAAAATAGATAGAGACCCAAGAGGTCATACAGTAACGATTGTATATTTAGCAACAGGAAATTTTAAAAATCTAAAAGCAGATGATGATGCAAAAGATGCAAAAATTTTCACAAAAAATGATTTGTCCTCAATAGATTTAGCATTTGATCATAGAATAATTTTGAATGATATTTTAACAAGTTTAAAAAAAATAAGATCAACAAATAGACAACGATAAATAAAAGCAAAAAAAAAATATCTGAGTGTTAAATTTTAAATAAAGTTAGGTCGATAAAATGGAATTTTGTCCTAAATGTGGAGCAATGTTGCTTCCTAACGAAAATAAACTTAAATGTAAATGTGGATTTGAAAATGACTTAAATGATGAGAAAGCTTCTCAGTACTCTGTCTCTGAAAAGGCTTCATCAAAGAATACGGTTGTGATGCAAGGAGAAGAAATAAGTACACTACCAACTACCAATGAAACTTGTCCTAAATGTGGTAATGATAAAGCTTTTTGGTGGCTTAAACAAACACGTAGTGCTGATGAAGCAGAAACCAGATTTTTAAGATGTACAGAATGTAAACACACTTGGAGAGAGTATGATTAACTAAATTACTAAAAATGTGATATTGTATGTCGGGTGATAAAAATTCTTCTAAATATGATAAAAGTTCTTTTGAGTCTGATAAAAATTCTTATTTAGATGAATCTGATAAATCTTATACAGACAAGTTAGTTGAAGAAGTGGATGAATCAAATAAAAAAAATCTTATAGATGAAAATAAAGAAGAAATGAAAAATAATGAAAGTCTAAATATTAATGAAAATCAATACAATTTTTTAATAGCTGAGAAAATAAACTCATTTTTAAAATCTGATCTGGAAAAAAAATATCCGATTATAGCTATTTTAGGAGTTATATTTGGATTAATTTTACTTGTAATCTCAATTATCTTATTTTCAGGAACTAACAGTGAAAAAATTGCAGATAATGTTTCTTTCCAAGAAAATGGAATGGTTTCTGTTTTAATAGGTTCAATCAGTTTTATTATTTTAGGATTATCAATTTTCTGCTTATTCACGAAAAAATCATTTTTTGCTTCTATTTTTAAACCTTTAGTCGATGTTGATTCATTAAAACTTGATGAAAACCTAAATTCCGAAATAAAAAATAATGAAAGTCATGTGAAAGATGAAACTGATTTAAATGATGTGAATAATGATTTAAATGAGGTTGATGATACAGATTTAAATGATGAAAAGGATATTAAAGTTTTAAATGATGATAATTTAAATAAAAAACAAAAACATTGAATGATAATGAACAATAATTTATTTTAATAGCAATATAATTATTTATCTAATTTGAATTTAAATTGCAAACCCAGTTCAAAAGTAAAAAATTTCACTATAAGTTTTTCCTAAAATCAAGGTACAGTTTCAGTATTATGGTTTATAACCGATTTCTTGGAATTATCCATATAATTTAAATTTATTATAATTTAATTCTTATTATCTAAAAATATTATATTTATGGTGTTTTACCAATGCTGTCAAGTTAATTTTTTTCATTTTCCATTGAGGCGATATTTGGTGTTTTTTTTTGCTTTTGTTGTTATTTTAAATTTTCTATTGGTTTTTATTTGAACTATAATTTTTCTTTATTTTCTTTTTTTAGTTCTTTTTAATCGGTTTTTTGAATGTTGATATTGCATTTGACTTTATTATTTTGTTGATATGATTTTTAATAAGTATTGTGCTTGTTTTGAACTTGGTTTTATAAAGTTTTTTTTATTTTCATTTACGGTTGCTCTGAGTCTTTTATTATTTGTTTTGTGAGATTCTAAAACTGTTTTTTAATGCACCATATAATGTTTCGATTACTGAAAATCGAAGATTTTCATAATTACAAAAATCGAAGATTTTTGGTAATTTTCATAATTTACAAAAATCAAAAATTCATATTATTTTTTTCTTTTTTATAACAAACTTTTTTTTCAAGGTAAATTAAGCAAACAATCATCAATCGTTAATAATAAATAATACATCCATGTTTTTATAATCTTGAAATCCGTATATTTTGTTTTTATTAACCAATTGTTCAAAAATGTTTTGAAACCCAATGGGCCGATTTTGCTGTCTAAAAAGAGAAAAACACATGTTTAGTGACTCATTGAGATCCGATAGCATTGAAATGTTTATTTAATTCTACAGTCGTGTTATCAGAACCGCGAGTAAGCATGAAACAAATAATATTTTTGAAATCCATCTTATTTTCCCGAGTAGAATGCTTTGGAATCCAATTTAACAATATTTAAAACTTCATCACTACCAAATAAACTCAAAAAACCCATTAACAAAATCAATAATTTCCATAAAAAAATATTTAAACTTCATACAATATAAATATTAACTTAACAGCATTGCATTGTTCCTACAAAAGAATATCATCATTATAGATTTTTAACTCCTTGTTTAGCATTAAACAGTGAAAACTATATTAAATACAAAAGGTATCGATGGTTGGAAAGATAAAAAATTATTTTTAAATAATATATTGGTTGCTAATAGTATTTCAATGGCTAAAGGATTAGAAATAATTGTAAATCTATGATATTTTTGAAGATAAGAGTAGAAATAACTTAATTAAATTATTAAGACATCATGGACTTTATAGAGTACAAAAGTCTGTTTTTGCAGGAGATATAACTTTAGATGAAAGATTGGATTTAATTGATAATGTTGAAATGTATTTGTCCTCAGAAAGGGATAGTATCATTGTAGTTCCAATTTGTGAATCTTGTAAAGATTCTATTATGATTTGTAGTGAATATGAACTAACACTACCTCATCAATTGGAGTTTAAGCTATTGTAATGAATGTTAATAAGACCATAAAATCATTTATTCTGGGATTCAATTAGATATAAAATTTATTTAATATTTTTTTTTAAATCATGGTAATGCTCGTAAATCTTATTTTAAAATTATATAACATTAAAGTTATATAACAATTATCAAAAACCCATTTCAAAATTTTTGTAAAACTTACTAAAATAATGTAAGTTATATATAAATAGTAAAATATTATAATTAATAAGGGGGATTCAATGAAAAATGAATTACAGGAATTGCCTATTAGTGTTCAATCTTTTAGGAAATTAAGAGCAAACAATTATCTTTATGTTGATAAAACAAAAGACATATTTAAACTTGCTAAAAACGAAAAATCATATTTTCTCTCTCGTCCAAGAAGATTTGGTAAATCATTACTTGTAAGCACACTTGAAAACCTATTTTCAGGAAAAAAAGAATTATTTAAGGATTTGTATATTTACGATAAGTGGGATTGGAATAAAACATATCCTGTCATCCGAATAGATCTTGGTGGGGGTATTTTAAGATCTGGAGATGATTTAAGAGAATATTTATCCAATATTTTAGATGAAACTGCTACAAAATATGCTGTAAATTTAAAATATAAAAAAATAGACAGTAAATTTAGAGAATTAATAAATAAATTACAAGTAAAACATGAAAAAAATGCTATTGTTTTAGTTGATGAGTATGATAAGCCTATTTTGGATAATATTTCTTATCCTACTGTTCGTGATGATATGAAAGAGATTTTGCATGATTTTTATCAGATTTTGAAGAGTCAGGATGATAATTTAAG
>JAITGU010000110.1 GCA_031280375.1 Candidatus Methanovirga procula
AGATTTAGAGCCTAAATTAGGAATTTTAAAAATCTAAAATTTTAAGATATTGAGTTTATAGAAACTCTCATATGAAACATGAATTTTCATGAAAAACTCCACACTTTTTTACAGTCTCCCTAAAAATATTAACATAGTTTTTTTTATAAAATATATTTATTAATTAAAAGTCTTACTATATGTATTCTTAGAATTTTGATTAAGCCTACGATGCTTAATGTATAAATTCATGTTAACACCTTGTTTGATTTTCCCAACATCCTTGTATACTAAGTTTGATAATGTTTTTAAAAAATAAATTTCTTTAAATTAATATTAATCAATTAAATATTCTTTATTATATAAAATATAAGCTATTTCAATTTAATTTTTTAAAATAATTAATTTAAACTTATTAAAACGAAGAATTAATTCTTCTAAATTAAAAATAAATTTTCAATATTAAAAGAAAATCAAAGATTTTCTAAGTTAAAACAAGTTTTAACTAAAGAAAAACTTCGTTTTTCTAACCTTTTAAATCTTCGATTTAAAAAATTTAAAGACTTTTCCAAAATGACCATAGTTCGTTTTTTACAAGTTGTTTTATATATTGAATACATTTTTTGCATTATCTTCTGTGGTTTTATTAACAACAGAAACTTCTATTTCTTTGAGTTCTGCAATTTTGTCAATAACTAAACTGACAAATGAAGGTTCATTTCTTTTTCTTCTGCTTGGATGAAGATAAGGACTATCAGTTTCAGTCAATATATTGTCTAATGAAATTTCAGAAAAAAGTTCCTGGTGTTTTTTTGAATATTCAATCATTGTAGAAGCAGACATAAAATAACCTATATCCTCTATTTTTTTAGCTGTTTTTAGACTACCACTATAACAATGAAAAACTACACTTGGAATATTGTCAAACTGATTTACTATGTTCAATGCTTTCTTTTCAGCATCTCTACAGTGGATTAAAACTGGTTTTTGATGTTCGTTAGCAAAATTGCAAAATTTTTTAAAAATATCTATTTGCTTATCTCTTTGTAACTTATCTTTAACATAAAAAAAGTCCATTCCAACTTCACCAATAGCTACAATTTCATTAATACAATTAGCTGTTTGTGATAAAACCTTATCCACACATTCACAGCTCTTGTTAGCAGATTGAAGTGGATGAAATCCAAATGAAGGATAAATAAATCCATCGTATTCTTTTGAAAGTTGTAAAGTTCTGATATTGCCTTCAAAACTTGTCCCTGAATTTATAAGTGCAGTTAGATCCTGTTCTGATCTTTTTATAGTTTCCTCTCTATCTTTGTTAAAGTTTTCAAAGTCTAAGTGACAATGTGTATCTATCATATTCTTCAACTAAATGTTCTATAATGCAAATTAAAATATTCAATAATGTGAATTTCAAGTTCCTAATCTTCTTTCTCTTTCTTGGTATGAACGTATAGCTCTTAAAAAATCTATTTTTCTGAGTTCAGGCCAAAAACTATCACAAAAATAAAGTTCAGAATATGAAGATTGCCACAACAAAAATCCACTAAGTCTTTCTTCGCCACTGGTTCTAATAATTAAATTTGGATCATCTAATCCTGCTGTATAAAGATTTTTACTAACAAGATCTTCATTGATGTCATCAATATCTATTTCACCGTTTTTAAATTCATCAACGATTTTTTTTATAGCATCCACGATTTCCAGTCTTCCATCGTATCCAATAGCTAAATTAAATAATCTTTTATTATATTTTTCTGTTGCTTTTTCTGCTTCTTCAATAGATTTTTTTAATTCATCAGGCAAAAGGTCTATTCTACCAACAACTTTAACTTTAACTTCATTTTTATGGATTTTTTCATGAGAAACTATTCTTTTAAAGTTTTTATTAAATAAAGACATTAATCCATCAACTTCATCCTTGGGTCTATTGAAATTTTTAGTTGAAAATGCATAAGCAGTTACAATTTCTATTCCCAAATCAATACTCCAATTTAAGACCTTTTCCAATGTTTCAACACCAAATTTATGACCTTTTTTCACATCAATATGGCCTTGGATTTTGGAAAATCTCCTATTCCCATCCATGATTAAGGCAACATGTTTTGGCATATTTTCTGGATTTAATTTCCTTAAAATATGCCATTCATAAAGTTGATACATTAATTGTGATAAATTCAATTCTACCCCTACATTTTTATATCCTTTCAATAAGGATTTAAATTATATGTTAGTAATGGATAAGGATTTAATTATTAAAATATAGAATATATATTAAAATTAAAAAAAAATAAGTTTATTTATAAAATGTATAGTATAATTTATAAAGTTGTAGTCATCATGAAAATATAGTTTAAAAAAGAAATAAGAAAGTAACATTTATTCGTTAACTATTAGAACACCATTAATAACACCGTCTTGTCCAGGTCTTGATGTAACTTTTGCTTTTCCAATTTCAGTCTCAACGATAGCCCCTTTTGTAATAATATTACGTCTAACATAGTTAGGATTAGCCTGATTTTCAACGACGTTTAAAATTTCTAATTTTGAAGCTTTGTTATCAGCGGGATTAACTAAATTAATTTTATTGCCTAAAGCTAATCTTAGTTTTTCATTACCGCCACAGGTTCTTATTTTTCTTAATTTTTTCTTCCCAATTCTTGTTTCAGTAGGATCTCTTCCTAATTCAAATTTTTTCTTCCCACGGTGTGTCACATTTCTTCCACCAGATGGGCTTCTTTTAGATTTTCCTTGAAATATCGCCATTATTTTACCTTCCATTGATATTTTTCAAAAGTTGTTTTTAATAAATATTTATAGATATTATAGAATAGACATCTTTAATAATATGATGACTCGTAAGGTAATAAAATATTTTAAGCACGATAGTTTAGTTTATAATCGTTTATTTAATTGTAATCAGAATATTCTATTTTTTATGATCTATGAGTACAAAAAAATATTAAGACCGATTATATATAGAAATAGTCTATTTAGAATTATACTTTTTTTAATTAATAATATTTCACTTATTATCTATTAAAAATAATATTAATTACATTTTATTATAACTTTAATCACATTTTATTATAACTATCATCATTTTAATAAATATTAATAAACATTAGAACTAATAATTATACATTACAACCAATAAACATTTTTAACTTTTAAAAAAATTTTTTTTTATAATAATTTTTTTTTATAATAATTAATAATGAAACATAAGATTTCACTTAAATGTTATATCCAAATATAAGTTTTATCTTATATATAAACTTTGCTTAAAAATGGAAATTATAAATTTTTGTGGAGATTGTTTTAAGAGAATAAATGCTTTTCTAAAGATATGCTAAATTGGGTATATTTCTTTATTTAGTTATTTCGTTACTCATTTCATCGTTGAATAGATGAGATTATTAGTAGGTGGGTATTACAAATAGATGAAATTACAAAAGATGTGATTATTAATGATTTAATGTTGTAATAAAAAACAAAAAGAAATAGAAAATAATTTTTGGCATTTTTACAGTCTCAAAAAGGAGAGTGTAAAAAAGTGTGGAGTTTTTTCGATTTTTGAAAAAAATCAAAAATCGTCATAAATCCATTATTTTACTAAAACATCATTCATACAAAACTCATACTTGAAAAATACTGTTAACACATTATAAAATAAAAAAATAAATAGAATTAAATAGTAAAATTTAAATATAATGAAGGGCAGATAATTAAACATGACAATAATAAACGAAATCTGCCCTTGCCCGTAATTTTGGTTCTATTACAACTTAAACTTTTCGACTTTT
>JAITGU010000171.1 GCA_031280375.1 Candidatus Methanovirga procula
TCATCTGAGAGCTTCTATTAACCTAACTTTGTTAATATCGATAAATTTAATATTTACTAAAAGTTCTTTGTTTTGGATTTAAAGCCCAAATTAGAAAATTTAAAAATCTAAAATTTTAAAAATATCTATTTTATAGAAATCCCTTTAGTAGATTAATATATGATAGAAACTCTATATTTATATTATTGTAATATTCTCTATTATACAAAAAAATATAAACATATCTATTAATCAAGAACATCATCCAAATTAAGAAATTATGCTCAACATTTTAACAAAAAATTAAACAATACTATAAAAAACTACACCAGAGAATTTCTATTAACCTATCAAAAATAGCATATTTTAATAAGACTTATAATATTGAAACTCCCATATTAACCTACATGGTAATAGAATATAAAGGTATCGATATTTACCCTACCTGTGGTTTTAATTTGGGTATTATGGACTCTTATAGGCTACATATTGTAAAAGAGATAGTTATGAACAGCACAATTAATCTTTCAGCTAAAGAAATGTGGGTGATGTTAAAAAACATGGCATATAAATATAAATGAATATTGACCAATATAATAGCATTGGGAAATCTTTTACACAATACTATCCACGACCTTAGAAAAACAAGATGCAAAAAGGTGGAAAACCACAATTTATATATAATTCTTTTCCAAATTTTTTTAACATATAAAAAAAAATCTGATACATACAATTTCATGATTATAATATGTCCATTTATGTTTTTAAGGATTTTAAAGCTTTTTTTAAATCCAAATCATAATGTTTAATGTTTTATAAGTTGATAGAAATACTATAAACACTTATTTATAAATTTTTCCATAGCGACTATTGAACTCGTTTCTGTATTTTACTTATTTGGTGATTTCAATGCACCATTCATGCAAAACAACATGATAATCATCAAAACCAAAACTATCATCTCTAATTGTATAAAGCACCGCCCTTTCACCATTAATCCAAACCTTATGGTCGTTATCTAAAGTATCTTCAACTCTACTGATAATATTTCCTCTAAGTATACTCATGTCATGTTGAGAACTATACACTCTAAAAAACGGTGGCTCCCAATATACATCTAATTTATCAACAAGAGTGTTGTTATCTGGATGAGGTTTTATTAATTCTCTCCATGCTGTTGTAGTCAAATCAGCATCAATAACAAGATCATCGTCAGATATAAGGTTAAAATCATTAATCCTATGATGACTACTAATATGATTAGTTTTTATTTGTTCAATATTATAATATATGGATAGAGATCCCCCTAATAAAAATAAGGCGAATAAGGCATAAAACCAGGCTTTATCATTCATTTTATATGTTTTACTTATTACTAAACAAACACTTAACCATAATAATGGTATTCCAATAACTAAATATCTAACATGAAGTGTTGATTTACCAATTAACTCAGATAAAACACAACCACTAACAACCTCTAAAACTATAATAAAAGATCCAAATAGTAAAAAGTTTAAACTTAAAAATCTATTCTTTAATACAGTTAAAGATTTATTTTTATTGAATAAATAATATAAAACCATAGAGATACAAAAAGTTATTAAAATAATAAATATAACGGCTTCCCAACTAATAGGGCTGTTAATTAATGTATATGTAGTATCACCAACCTTCCAATTACCTAACATATAAAAAATTGTGTGTAATGCAGTATCAGCATCAAATGAACCAATCCAAAAGCTATTAGAAACATATTTCACTTGATTAACTAAGATTAAACCCCAGGATATAATAAAGATACCAGCACTGATTAAACCAGATGATATTAAATACTTGATCTTAGATATATCGTTTTTTAGACTTAACCAAAAAAATAATATGAAATATCCACTAAATAAAGCAACAGTACAATAATATTGGGTAAAAATTCCACATATAGTAAAAAATATTAATAAAGCATATTCTTTTAAAGAACCATTATTTTGTATTTTATAGAGCATATAATAAGTTAATGTTACAAATAACATGCCAAGACTGTACATTCTAACATCTTCCATGTAATAAACCATGTTTGGCATGGCTACAAGTGAAAAACAGAATAATGACGCCCCTAAATTACCAATATCCTTTTTCAAACACTTAAAACTAAATATCATTAATAATAAGATTGGAATAGCTGAGGAAATCTTACCAAAAAATATTTCACCACCAGGAAGATCTAGGAACTGGCAGATAGAAACAACTAACTTCAACCAGAAATAATGTAATGGAGGATGAACATCCATAGCAGTTAAACTAATAATATTAGATATACTATCCCTTGCTAAATGAAGAGAAAACATTTCATCATATCTAAGATAATTATCTCCAATATCCATCCAAAGAAATGCAAAAAACAAGAAAAATGAAATAATAAATATCAATTTAGATAAATTTCTCTCATCACTTATTTTGCTCACGGTTTTCATATTTAATACCATATTAAATCACTTATTTACCTTCAATTAATTATTCCATTACTTACTCTTTATTTTATCAGCTATTTATAATCATTTTGGAAAAGCTTTCAAATTTTTTAAATCGAAGATTTAAAAAATTAGAAAATCTTTGATTTTCTTAAATTTTCAATAGAATTATTATCTATGATTTTCTTATTTTTTAATTATAAAATTTTTAATTTTATAATTTAGAAAAACGAAGTTTTTCTTTAATTATTGAAAATTTATTTTCAATTTAGAAGAATTAATTCTTCGTTTTAACAAGTAAAAATCAATTATTTTAAAAAATTAAAGGATAATATCATGTATCTTATGTAATAAAGAATATTTAATAGATCAATATTAATTTAAAGAAATTTATTTTTTAAGAACATTATCAAACTTACTATAGTTTATCAATTAATATGCTTAGTTTAAAAGAAGTTTAAATTCAGCTTTAACAAAAATAATAGGTTCTTTTTAATTATTAATCTGCAAACTTGTATGATAAATACTTGAGACAGGATTACTATCACGATCTTGATCAAAAAAGTAAATATCTACTAATGCAGGTTTTTCACTAAAATCATGTGGAAACTCTATAAATCGTTTATTTTCTTTAATCTGTAAAAAATCAGCTTTAGATGCATTAAGATTCTCATGTATTTTATTATCATATTTATCATAATAAACAGTCATCATTCTTAAATAAGGTAAATTAACAAGGTTTTTTACATCACAACTAACACCATAAGAATTATTTGTTATATTATCGACCATCAGATAACTAATATCAACTTTACCTTTTTCTGCATTATGAAATCTATATAAGCCTAAAATACAGGCAAAGATAAAAAGAATTATAATCATACCATACAAAATTTCAATTTTTCTATCCATATTAACTATCTCCAAAAATTCACTAACCAACTATCTCCAAAAATTCACTAACCCCATAAAATCATTTTTACTAATTAGTAACAGGATTTTGTAGAGATAAATCTCCATCTTTAATCTTTAGACTAATATGATAAAGACTTAAAGCAGGATTATTATCATGGTCTTGATCAAAAAAGTAAACATCTACTAATGCTGGTTTAATCTTATTTTTTGCAGGATTATAACCAATAAATTCACTGAATAGTTATCCTGGTTAGCAAGTAACTCCTTATCACTTTCGTGAGCAACAGGGCTTTCAGATAGTTTATTATTATTTTCATCATAGTAAATAGTCATCATTCTCAAGTACTTTAATTTAATTAAATTTTTTACTTCACAATTAAAGCTATAACTATTTAAAAGCCCTTGAGCATTATTTTCTAAATTTATATGAGTAACTTCAAGAACACCTTTCTTTTCTTCAATTCCTCCTTTAATAACCCCTACAGCACAAACAAAAATGAAAAAGATTATAACTATGTGCCATAAAACTTTTAATTTCCTATCCATCTATTCACCACTAAACATTCAACAACTACAGAAAGTTTCTATTAACCTATCAAAAATAGCATATTTTGATAAGTATTTATAAAATATTGAAATTCTATATTAACATAATGTGATAATAGCATATAAAGGTATCGATTATTCGAGGGTGTAAATTTTGATGGTGGCCCTTTAACCTATATAGACTTTTATGCACAAGATGAGCATTCAAGTTTATTTTACAAGGGATAAAAGATTAATGATGGTGTGAAACCTAAAAGGATCATGATGACTCTTCAAAAAGAAGCCTAAAAAATGTGGGAATTAAGCATCAGGGTATAAAAAAAATGAGAATATAAAAGAATACGCCATATAAGAGAGACACAAAAAAATAAGTCCCTTTATGCTATGTATTAAAATTGTGTTTAAGTATTGGTCACATCAAGTATTAACAACCACCCAAGAAATTATATATAGACAATATTAATAAAATACACAGCCAAACTTTTAAAAAACATGAAAATAGAAAATTTTATTAAATTTCTTTCAGAAATAGCGAAAACATCGTTTTTTCCAAATTTCTCGCACTGATCGAAATAAACAAAGAGTAGCGAAAACTTCGTTTCCTAAGTTTTTCACTTCGTTCAAAACCAAAGATTTTCCTAAGTTGTCTTCGGCAAAAACAGGAATTTTGTTCCCTAACTTACCTAAAGGTAAGAAAAGTTTGATCAAAATAATAATGAGAAATTATTTTTAATCAATATTTCCAAAGGAAATTTCTGAAATTTTAGAAAATTTGCTCTGTTTAACGATAGCTATGAAGAAATAGGGAAAACCCCTAAAAATAACAGGAAAATAGCCTTAAAAAGACAAAAAATATGCGAATTTTCCCAATAAAAAAATGGAAATAATAACAAAACATCACATACCAATATATTCAAATCAAGTCTATAGAAACTCTCACCAATAGCTTTAAGAATTTGGTAAAAAACATGCTGATTAAGTGAAAAAGAAGCTATTTGTCTAAACATCTGATAATTTACAATCCTTAATAATATCAATAAAAACTTCATCATTTATATAAGTTCCTTCTTCCCTGGTTTTTTTAACTTTTTCAACTATATTGCATAATTCATCTTCAGTCACTTCAAAACCGCATTCATTTAGTTTAGCTTTAACAGCTCTACAACCAGAATGTTTTCCTAAAACAAGTTTTCTTTTCTGACCCACCAACTCAGGTAAGTATGGTTCATAGGTTAAAGGCTCTTCAATGACTGCATCAACATGAATACCAGACTCGTGCCTAAAAATATTATCCCCTACAATCGCTTTGTTTTTAGGAATATCAATATTAGTACATTTTGATACTAACTGAGATAAGTTTTGAATATGCTTTATTTTAAATCCAAGATCAACACCATAAATAAACTTTAAACTCATAATTAACTCTTCAAGAGATGTGTTTCCTGCTCTCTCACCAATACCATTAACAGTTGTTGAAACTGCTGTGGCACCAGCTAAAATACCAGCTATTGAATTAGAAACTGCAAGACCAAAGTCATTATGACAATGAAGAGCTATTTGAGTACTTAACTCTTTTTTCAACTCTGTGACTAAAAAATTCATTCCTTGTGGACTTATTGCTCCAACTGTATCAGCAATATGAATTCTATCAACTTTATACTCTTCTGCTTTCTTATAAATCCTTTTTAAGAAGTCTAAATCTGATCTTGTGGCATCTTCAGCTGAAAAAGCAACGAATAATCCATGATCTTTCCCATACTCAATTGCTTTCATGCAAATATTAAGAGCTTCTTGTCTACCTATATGCATTTTATGTTCTAAATGAATGTCAGAAGCACCCATAAATGTTATAATTCCATCTACATCACATGAAAGTGCTGCATCAATATCTTCTTTCTTTGTTCTTGCTAAAGACAATATTTTAGCATTTAATCCTTGATTTGATATGGATTTAATAGCTTTTCTCTCTTGTTTTGATACTATTGGGAAACCAGCTTCAATTTGAGGGAGTTTTAACTTATCCAATTCAATAGCTATTTCTAATTTATCATCACTACTAAAACAAACACCTGGAGTTTGTTCTCCATCTCTAAGAGTTGTGTCATATATTGTTATATCCTTTGGAAATTCAAGTTTAGCTTCTTTATTGTAGGGACTTACAAAATATTTCATTTATAACACCATTACATCTAAATGTTGATTTTAAACACTAATTTTTATAAATTATTAATTTTATGCAACTTTAAATCAATAATTTTTTTTTTTTTTTTATTCTCTTAAAATTTTACTAATATATATTGACATGATGCTTTATTATTATTTTCATTTTTTTTCATGGGAAAAATCGAGACTATCAAAAACTTGGGGTTTTTTAATTTATGTTGATTTTTTACCAACACTAAATTAAACTTGTGTACTTCGTTTAATCTTAAAAAATAAGTATGAAAAGTATCTATATTAAGTGAATCATAGTATTTACTATGATAAATACAAAAATACCTGCTCCGAATAATAGTCTGTTTAATCAAGTTTATAAACTTTCCTATTTTTCTGAAAATTTATCAAAATACGAAGAAAATCAGTTGAAATTAGGAAATTCTAATCTAAAATGTTTAAAAAGTTAAAAAATGGTTTAAAAGAGATATTTTGCATATTGAGATGTTTAAACCTTTTTGTCCATAATGTCCCAAAAAAAATTAATAAAAACGGGACTAAAACCCGCATACTTTATTTTTATGACAAAGGTGAAGTGAAGACTGAAATTCAGAGTTATAAATGTAAAAAATGCGGTAAAAAAATTCAACAGGTATTTTACAACTTGTACCTAATAACAACAACTGTACACATGAATTTAAAAGTAAATCTCTTGAATTAGTGGGTATATTCTATGGATCAGTTCGTAAATGTGGCTACTAATTCACACTGATTCAGGATATTTAAATAATAGTTACAGTGTTTCCTGTGCAATAAAAACCCTTGCTGAATTCCATTATATTAAAATGAAAACCCAATACTTTGATAAAAATGGAAAGATACTATCCGAAAATGACAATGTCTGGGAAGGAAATATGATTCCAGACCAAGATGCAAACGTTCATGATTTGATTGGATACAAGATTGATACTAATATGATTGTTCCTTCTAATATTCAAATCCTATTTTTTGATGACTATAATAAACACAAAAATAGTGAAGCGATTTACAAAGATTGGAATTATTAGAGACCATCTTTTGACATCTTTGAAAAATGCTTTTAGAAATTGAAAGAAATAAACAACTAAAAAGAGATCAACAGTCGAACAAGACTTTTATTCACAAATCCTAAAATTATAAATACTATCACAAGAAGCGATAAAAGATCTAGAATCCAATGCTGTTAACTTAATAAATTTTATTAAAAATTTGTTTGCTATTAATTCTTTAAATCTTTTAAATTATAAAAATATTAACTTAAATTTTTAAAATTTAGAAGAACCTTTTAAAAAAAGGTTCATCAAAACTTTTATAAAATTTCAAAATCCTATATTTT
>JAITGU010000135.1 GCA_031280375.1 Candidatus Methanovirga procula
ATTTCCATGATATTAATTGTTATCCTTTCTCCTATTTAAATATTATGTTCATATAACTTTTTTGGATTTATTTCTCAGTCGGCATTAACATACCACCCATTGAATTTTTTACAGTGTCATAAAATTTATTAAATTGACAGCATTGCTTAATATTAACAATTAATTTATTTTTAAGACTAAAATAATTGATTTTTTTATCATATTAAATTACAAAACATGATTAAATTATATGAAAATAATTTAATAAACTACTTGATTTAAAACAAAAGACTTATGGCATAGCATTTAGTTATTTTAAAAATGTTCATAATGTTACATAAAATATGAGTTCGAATATTAATATATATAAAATAAAATATAGAATAGTTAATTAATAAATAATTGAGGATTTTTAATGGAAACTGAACTACAAGAATTGCCAATAAGTGTCCAATCTTTCAGGAAACTGAGAACAAACGATTATCTTTATGTGGATAAAACAAAAGATATCTTAAACATTGCAAAAAATGAAAAATCATATTTTCTATCACGTCCAAGAAGATTCGGAAAATCATTACTAATCAGCACGCTTGAAAACCTATTTTTAGGAAATAAAGAACTATTCAAAGATTTATACATCCACAACAAATGGGACTGGGAAGAAACATACCCAGTGATCAGAATAGACTTAGGTGAAAGATCACATAAAACAGGAGAAGAACTAAAAAAATCATTAAATATATTCCTAACAGAATTGGCCAAAGAGAATAACATAAAACTAAATTATGAAAATCACAACGACAAATTCGGAGAACTAATCAAAAAACTACACAAAACCCAAAACAAAAAAGTTGTTGTTCTTATTGATGAATATAACAAGCCAATACTTGATAATATCTCCTATCCTGATGTTCGAGGGGTTATGAAAGAAATCCTACACGACTTCTATCAAATCTTAAAAAGCCAAGACGACAACCTAAGATTCGCATTCATAACAGGAGTCACAAAATTCGTTGGAACATCAATATTTTCTGGTTTAAACAGTCCTAAAGATCTCACACTTTCAAATAATTCTTCCACTATTTGTGGATATACTGAGGAGGAATTAAAATCTTATTTTAAAAATTTTATTCCTATTCTTGGTGAAAAATATGGGATGAATAAAAAAACTATTCTAAAAAGTGTGAAAGATATGTACAACGGTTATAGCTGGGATGGTAAGAATTTCCTTTATAATCCTAATTCCATATTATCTTTATTTGATGAAATGAAATTTAATAATTACTGGTTTGAAACTGGAACACCAACATTTCTCCTTGAATTACTTAAAACAAAAACCAATCTGAACAGTATACTTAATCAAGTTGAAACTGGTTCAGAAATATCTGATAGCTATGACCCTGAAAACATTCCAATCATCCCATTAATGTTCCAATCAGGCTATTTAACAATAAAAAAAATAAAAGTCATTGATTTAATAGATAATTATATAATAAGTATTCCAAATAAAGAAGTTAAAGATTCTTTAGTCAAATATCTACTAAATTTATGTGTTAATTATCCATTAGATAATATTAATAATTTAAAAAACAAAATGAGAACAAATTTCCTTAATAAAGATAGTAAAAACTTAAACCTTAATCTTCGTGAGATGATTGCTAATGTTCCTTACCATTTACATCTGGATAAGGAAAAATATTATCACACAATATTTATAATATGGTTAAACTTATTAGGATTTGAAATCGATGGTGAAATAGCTACAGACAAAGGACGAATGGATGCAGCTCTAATTATTGACAATGAAGCATTTATAATCAAAATAAAGTTTAGTGAAGATGCAAACAAAATCGATGATTTAATAGACGAAGCACTAAACCAGATTAAAAACAAAAAATACTATGAAAAATATTTAAAATACAATATAAGCTTTTTAGGCATTGCTTTCGCTGATAAAGAAGTTAAATGTAAATTCAATAAAATGAAAGAGAAATCTTAAATGGAAAATGAATTATAAGAATTATAAATAAGTGTTCAATCCTTCAGGAAACTGAGAAACAACAATTATCTTTATGTGGGTAAAAGAAAAGACATCTTCATTAATATCTATAATTATTTACAATTAAAAATATTCAACAAATTATTAAAAAAGTCTTTATCTGAGATGCAATTATTTTGATATTTTCCTCCAATTCTGATATTCATTGTTGTGAATATGATAAAAAAAACTCTGCAAAATATTGTTAATAAAAAAAATTTAAAATTTAACTTTATTTTTAGAAGAAATTAATGTCAACACTATAGGCACAGTTATTAAAATTGCGATTAAAGCAATATCTGCCACTATTTGAACATAAGTCACATCACTAAATATTTTTATTATTCCATTAGATAATATATAAATCAATACAATAGGTAAAACATATTTCATAAGTATTCCCCACCATTTACCAATTTTTATCCTTGAATGAGTATTTATAATATCTAAAAGTTCATCAACCCCAATAAACCATGAAAAAATAATTGCTCCTAATATTGCACCAACCACAATTCCAACATTGACTAAAAACCCATCAACCAACTCTAAAAGATGACTACCTAAACCTGTTGTAAATATAAGTGTCATAGTAAAACCAATAATACATAAGTAGCTCACTATTCTTTTCCTTGTTAAATCAAATTTTTCTTCAATTCCAGAAACTATAGGTTCTAATAAAGACATTGTTGAAGTCATTCCAGCGAAAAAAATAGATATGAAAAATAATGGACCTAATATGTAAGCAACAGAACCCATAATATTTAATATCTCGGGGAAAACTATGAATGCTAAACCTGTACCTTGAGTCACAAGATCATTGATTCCTATTCCTGTTGTTGTGGACATAAAACCTAAAATCGAGAATATTCCTATTGCTACACATAACTCAAAACCACAGTTCGCAATTGTTATAATAATCGCATTTCTTGTTAATTTTGAATTTTCTGGCAAATAACTTGCATATGTAACGATCTCTGCTTGCCCAAGACTTAATGAAAAATATATTTGACTTATAGCAGCAATCCATATAATTGGATCCCATATTGCATTCCAGTTAGGTGTAAAAAGCTTGATTAAACCATAAGAGGCACCGTTTAGTGTAAGTGAATAAAGAATAATAATTCCCATAACTATAAACAGTAATGGAATACCAACTTTATTTAATTTTCCAATACCATTGTTAATGTTCCTATGAGAAATGAACCATATCATGAACCATATTATGAATACTGCGATTAGTACAGGTATAGCAAAATAACTTAAGCCTGAAACTGAGTTTGTTGATTGTAGTAATGTTTGTGAGAAGAAATAATCTGTGTTAGCTCCCCATCCTTTAAAAAAACTTAAAATAAAATATATTCCATCCCATCCAATTACACAGGCATAATAGACTAATATTAAAAAAGTCATTAGTGGAACTAACCATCCAATTACTTCTAATTTAGGGTTAATGGTTTTCATTATTTTAGGAAAAGATGTTTTATATTTAGTTCCAACACCATATTCCAAAAGCATGAACGGAATACCCACCAATAATATAGCTATTAAGTAGACAAATAGAAATGATCCTCCACCATTTGAATAAAGAATATAAGGATATCTCCAAATATTACCTAAGCCAACTGCAGATCCTATCATAGAAAGTAAAAAAGTAGAGGAACAGTCCCATTTAGTTCTATCTGATTTTTCACACTTTTCCATTTAGCAACACCTTAAAGATAATTTAATAAAATACACACTAACATATAATAATATCTTAATTACAAATTTACTAATTAATAAATATTTTATCTGTTTTTAAAAATACTCTAAAATATACATCCAAAATTGAAATTATGATCCATAAGGAACTCAAATAAAATTTTCGACTTTGATTTAAAGAAATAATACATCATAATGTTCACATTGTTGAAATTTAAGAAATTTTAAAAGCTTTTTCAAATAATTAAAGTAAAGGATAAGTAAAATATTAAAACATCACATCTTCTATTAAATATAAGCTTGTCCTCCAATCCAACATTATTATATAGATATAGATATATATTAACTACACATACTATAGCAATTAATCAACTGCTATATTTTATAAAATATGATTATTCAATTATTATATATTATTCATTATATAAATATAGTAATAATATTTTAACAATTAAATTTTGAATATTAATTTTTTAAAAAAATAGTTTAATAATTAAAAATAGCTATTTTAATCAATGCTTAACAATTATGTGGTTACCTATGAAAATAAAAGATATTATTGAAGAAGTTCGTCCTGACGTTTGGGAAATTCCAAGTAGTTATAAAAAAGAAATGAGGGTCCCTGGAAGACTCTACATTAATGAAGAAGGCTTGTCTAATCTTGAAACTGAGGCTGTTAATCAGGTTGCTAATGTAGCATGTTTACCTGGAATTGCAAAATATTCAATTGGCTTACCTGATATCCATTTTGGCTATGGATTTAGTATTGGTGGAGTTGCAGCATTCAGCAATCGTACAGGCATAATTAGTCCTGGTGGCGTTGGTTTTGATATTAATTGTGGAGTCAGAATGATTAGAACTAATTTAACTGAAGATGAGATTAAACCAAAAATTAAGGAGCTTATAGATATCATTTTTCATAATGTTCCTTCTGGTGTTGGAAGTAAAGGTAAAATCAAATTAAATCAAAATGATATTAACAATGTTCTTGATTTAGGAGTGCTTTGGGCTGTTGAAAATGGATATGCTTGGGATAATGACATTGAATTTATAGAAGAAAATGGTGCGATGGATGAGGCTGACTCTTCCAAAGTGAGTGATAGAGCAAAACAAAGAGGCATTCCTCAACTTGGTTCCTTAGGTTCTGGTAATCATTTCATTGAAATACAAAAAATTGATGAAATTTACGATGATGAAGTTGTAAAAACTTTCCAAATAGAGGATGGAACTATAAACATAATGATTCACACTGGTTCACGTGGTTGTGGACATCAAGTCTGCTCTGACTATCTTAGATTAATGGACAAAGCCTATAAAAAATATAAAGTAAATGTTCCAGATAGACAGTTAGCCTGTGCTCCTTGGGATTCCTATGAAGCACAGGATTATTTTAAAGCCATGTCTGCTGCTGCTAATTATGCTTGGGTTAACAGACAAATAATTCTTCATTGGATAAGAGAAAGCTTTGAAACTGTTTTTAAAAGAAGTGCTGAGGATATGGACATGAATATTGTCTATGATGTGGCTCATAACATTGTTAAAAAAGAAATTCACAAAATTAAAGGTCAAAATACTGAGGTTTTAGTTCATAGAAAGGGAGCTACAAGAGCTTTTGGTCCAGGACGGAAAGAGATTCCTTCAAAATATAGGAACATAGGTCAACCAGTTCTAATCCCTGGAACTATGGGAACATCTTCATATATCCTTCATGGAACTGAAATAGCTATGGATGAAACCTTTGGTTCAGCAGCCCATGGAGCTGGAAGAATATTAAGTCGAAGCAAAGCTAAAAAACAGTTCAATGCAGATAATATTGAACAAGAATTGAACAACAAAGGAATACTTTTAAAAGCAAGTTCAAAACCTGTTGTGGCTGAAGAATCACCGCAAGCTTATAAAAATGTTGATCAAGTTGTTCAAACTGTTGATAAAACTGAAATAGCTAAACTTGTAGCTAAAGTTACTCCCTTAGCAGTCACAAAAGGTTAATATCTTAAGATATGAAATTGAATATAGTAATGGTTGTGAAAAAATGTAAAAGTTTGAGTTCAAGAACTTTAAGACTCAAACACCCAATCATTTACTATACGAAGTCCATAACAAACATCTTTGGAGTCCTTCATAGTAGCAGGAGGGGTAACAATTGACATCATCAAAAAATACATTGAATCACAAGGTCAATAAATCATTCAAATTAAGAGCTTACCCAAATAAAAATATGTTAAACCAAATATTCAAAACTTTTGGTTGTAATAGATTCATATATAATGAATTGTTAAAAATGGAACAATTTAAATATAATTTTAATTGTGGTACTGCTCCTCCAAAGAATTATGAAACCTTAATTAAAGAAATCCACCCATTTCTAAAAGAAGTTGATAGTACAACTCTTCAACAATCAAGAAGAAACTTGTTCAAAGCATTTCAAAATTTTTTCAGAAGATTAAAAGGTGGAGAAAGTCCAGGTTACCTTAAATTCAAATCAAGACATAATAACAGACAATCTTTTAGAACAACCAATAAGAAAGTTGATTTGATCAAAAAAAACAGCATATTTCCCTAAAATAGGGAATATAAAATTCAAATCAAGTTTCCGATTCCCCAAAGGATTGCAAATACTGAGTAAAACTTTGATTTTTGAAAACAATAGGTTTTTCATTGTTTTCACTTGTAAAAATGTCTTAGTTGATTTAAAACCTAAAACTGGTGAGTCTATTGGTATTGATCTTGGATTGAAGGATGCAATGAATTTAAGCAATGGATTCAAGTCTGGTAAAATTAAATCAAGTAAGTTAGATAATAGAGTTAAAAGATTGAATAAGAAATTAAGTCATCAAATTCAGGGTAGTAATAAGTGGTTGAGAACCAAAACTAAATTAAACAATGTTTACTATCATAAAAAAGAGATGATTAAAGACTTCATTCACAAAACCACCACTTATATTGTTAAGAATTTTGATTTGATTGTTGTTAGCAATGTTAATTCTAAATTAGGTTTAGGTAATCATAAATTAGCAAGAACAACAGCTGATCAACATTGGTTTGAATTAAAAAGGCAGTTAGAGTATAAGTCTGATTGGTATGCTAAGGAATTCAAGTTGGTTAATGAATCCTACACTTCCCAGGTTTGTAATGTATGTGGTTTCAGAAATGAAGATTTAGAATTGGAAGATATGAGCTGGATATGTCCTAATTGTGGTATTGTTCATGATAGGGATGTGAATGCTGCTAAGAATATTCTTACCGTTGGGAGAACGGGAGTTAAGAACATTTTATATGTTTTTAGCAATGCACATAGTAAAACTAACATTTGAGTTAGTGGAGTGTGAATCCCCCTACTTTAGTGGGGGGAACTTCAAAATCATTGAAGGTTATGGTTAGATGACTAAAAAAATTGGAATTATTGGTGGAAGTGGAATATATTCACTTACTGATGGAATGGACTTAGAAAAAATAGCTATTAAGACTCCCTATGGAGATTCTGTTAATGTTTCATTATTTAAAAGAAACAATAAAGATATTGTATTCCTACCAAGACATAAAATAGGACATAAAACTCCACCACACAAAATAAACTATCGAGCCAACATATTTGCACTTAAAGAGTTAGGTGTTAATCAAATAATAGCTACAAACTCTGTTGGTTCATTAAAAAAAGATATTCCTCCAGGTTCATTAGTTCTACCTGATGATTTTATTGACTTTACATGTAGAAGAGATAAAACCTTCTATGATGATGAAGTTGTTCACGTAGACCTTACACAGCCTTACTGCGAGCGTTTAAGAAATACAATAGCTAAAAATGGAAAATTGATTAATTCTGGAGTTTATGTTTGTACTGAAGGACCTCGCTTTGAGACAAGAGCTGAGATCAAAATGTTTCAAAGTTTAGGTGTAGATATTGTGGGAATGACAGGTCTTCCAGAAGTAGTTCTTGCAAAAGAAAAAGGAATGTGCTACAGTTCAATAGCTATTGTCACAAATTACTCAACTTCTCTATCAAAAGATAAGTTAACCATGGAAGAAGTCTTTGAGATGATGGAAGCTAAAAAAAAGGAAGTAATTGAAATAATTCTAAAAACCATTGATGATGTTCCTATTGATTATGAATGTGATTGCTTATCATAACATCCCTAAAATAGATGACTGTTGATAAATATTTTATGGATCATAAATGCGATTACTTATTCTAAATATAAAAAATTAGAAATAAAAAGAGAAGATGAAAAAATATTTTTGGAGATGAAATCATGGCAAAAGTTATATTATTAAGTGGAAGTCCACGAAAAGATAGTAATTCAATGGAGATATTAGATATTTGTGCAAAATCCATTGAAAGTGAAGGTGTGGATACTGAAATTATCTCACTTAGAGGAATGAATATAGAATCTTGTGTAGCTTGTAACAAATGCACTGGTAAAGGAAACTGTGTTCTTAAAGATGGATTAGACAAAATAATTGATAAAGTAAAAGACAGCGAAGGATTTATTCCAGTGGCACCAGTTTACTTTGGAACTGCTCGAGGAGATATAATGTCTGCACTACAAAGAATTGGGAAAGTTTCCAAAGGAAATGGTAAATTCTTATCTTGGATGGTTGGAGGACCAGTAGCTGTTGCAAGAAAAGGAGGTCAAAGCTTAACCTTACAAGAGATGTCAATGTTTTTCCCTATAAACGATATGATAATGGTTGGTTCTGATTATTGGAATATTGTTTTTGCTCTTGAAGAGAAAACAGCCCATACAGATGAAGAGGGTATTGCGACAATTCAAAAGTTTGGAAAAAATGTGGCTAAGTTAATTAAAAAAATAAATTAAGATTAGTAAGTTAACAGACAAATCATCATATAATCTCATCTTTATTTAAATTTACTTTAACAATTTTATTAATTTATTTAAATCTATAATATTTTTAAAAATTAATATTTAAAATTAAATTAATTTTATAATTATTTAGCTCAAAACATATTTTTCACAAAATGAAATAGTGTCATGACAAATTTATTCTTTCTATTTTAGTATTGATTTTATTATTGATAATTTTTCATTAAAATCGTTATTTGGTGAAAACTCATCTGGATAATTCTATGTTTTCCTGAAAAC
>JAITGU010000136.1 GCA_031280375.1 Candidatus Methanovirga procula
GACAATTTAATTTTAATTGTTTTATTTTAGATATAATATTTTGATAATTTTTTATCTGCATATTTCTTTGGTAAAATTCCAGCTTATTGTAGATTTATTTTCGTTTCTAATGCTTTGAAAAGCTGTAGTATTCACTAATTAATAGATCTTTATTACTCATCCTTTCTAGTGCATTGTGTATCCATCATCATTAATTTCAATTTCTGCTATATTAAGCCAACTTGCATGTTTTGGAGCATGATAAAAGTTATTTTACTAATTAACTCTATTGTTTCGTTAAATCCAAAAGTTTCAAGAATGGCAAGATAAGTATGAGTATTTAAGTTATAACAAAATCATAGATTTTGCTTACCATCCAAATCAGAGATTTGGATAATATCCATGATGATTCTTAGTTTTTTAGCTTCAGGAAACACATCATCGACTAAATGTTTAATGTAATGGGCAAAATCTGCTTTAATTCGTCGGTCTGTGTTATACATCACATTTTTTTAGTCCATGGTTTTGTTGATGTTTTTTTAAAATAAGACGACACTTTTACGAGTTTATAGTTTCAAAACCAGGGTTTTGCTTTAATTCTTCAGCATATTAACCTAAACAGTCCACTGATTTCTTCCTTTAGGAGGATCAGTACAAGCTAATGCATATTATTTCTGCTTCTTTTTTATCATCATATTTCTTTGGCTGACCAGATCGTGGCTTATTCATTTAAAGCAGTGTCTAATCCATCATCTAAATATACCTTTTTTTAATTTTATCAACAGTACTCTCACTAATATTTGAAATATCAACTCTTTCTTGAATTTTCTTATCTTTATCAAGCAATAAAAGAATTTTTGCCCTATTTATATTCTTCTGAATTTTTGCCCTATTTATATTCTTCTGACTTCTTAACCATTTTTGCAAGAAAATTTGGTCATTTTCACTGAGTTTTAAGATTCTATATTTAATATTATAATATAAAATATAGTATGAAACTCATAATATATAAACATTTATAATTAAATTGTCTCAATAATAGTCAAAATTTTTTAATAGTGAAGCTTATCAGTGAAAACTCATAAATTTCATAAAATCATCTCATTCAATTCAATAGTTTACATTCTTTTGTTTGCAAAAAATTTATATGGGAAAAAAATAAAATTATAAGTTGTGGTCAGCTCAATACAATTTGACAAACAATGGGTTGCTGTTATACGGATTAATATCTAAGTGATGAGTTAAACTTTAGTATTATTATCATAAATACTTGCTATCTCATACTCTGTCCCTTCATATATTCTACCTCCAACTAGGCATGGTTCGAAATAATCATAATGTATAGGATAAGAGATTGAAATATTTTTATCTGGCCTAATTCCATGTCCTTTGATTGTCAAATTTTTGAGATATGTAAATTGATCTCTAGCATTAACCTCATTCAATGAAAATCTATGCTCAATACATCCTGTAGTTAATGATACATCAAAATTTTAAAAATTCATAAATATGAGTGAAGATAAATAAACAAGGATAATGAACAACAAAAAGAATATACTAACAAATGTAATGTATTAACAAAGGTGTTGAATATGATTAAAGTAGCTATTGTTGGTGGAAGTGGATATACAGGTGGAGAACTGATTCGTATTTTAATAAATCATCCGAAAGTTGAAATAACAGCCATAACTTCAAGAAAAAATCGAAACACTCCAATCCATAAAATTCATCCACATCTAAGAGGACTGAAACTTAAATTCACAAACTTAAAATCTGAATCCATAGATGCGAATATTGTATTTACAGCAACTCCTCATGGAGCATCAATGAAAATCGTTCCAAAACTTCTTGAAACTGGTCATAAAGTCATTGATTTAAGTGGAGATTATAGATTTAGAGATTACTCAATCTACGAAAAATGGTATGGACTAAATCACGAGGCACCACTGAATGCTGTCTATGGACTTCCAGAAATATATAGGGAAGAAATAAAGAAATCTAATTTAATAGCTAATCCAGGATGTTTTCCAACTGGTGGAATATTAGCAACATTACCTTTATCAAAAGAGAAGATTGTTGATCGTGTTATACTTGACTCAAAAACTGGTGTTAGTGGAGGAGGAATTAAACCATCAGAATCCTTTCATTTTCCAAATATAAGTGAAAATGTCAATCCATACAAAATAACAACCCATAGACACATGGCAGAAATCCAGCAAGAATTAACAGAATTTCATGATGTAAAAGTATCCTTTACCCCACATCTCGTGCCTGTTATTAGAGGAATTTTAACTACAAGCCATAGTTTTAAAATAAACGATGACTTAAATTTAAGTTGTGAAGAACTCCATCAATTATATGAAAAGGAATATTCAAATGAACCATTTGTAAAAGTTCTTGAAGTGGGGGAAATTCCTCGTTTGAGTTCAGTTAGAGGGTCTAACTATGCTCACATTGGAGGGTTTGAAATTGATGAAACTGGGAGAATAGTTATTATTTCAGCTATTGACAATCTTGTTAAAGGAGCATCAGGTCAAGCTATTCATAACATGAACTTAATGTGTGGATTTAAAGAAACAGAATCTATAAACAATTTCGGACTTCATCCATGACAAAATATAAATAAAATATTATAGTTTAAAACAAAATTTTTATATTTTAATAATTTTGACACTGTAAAAAATTCAATGGGTGGTATGTTAATGCCGACTGAGAAATAAATCCAAAAAAGTTATATGAACATAATATTTAAATAGGAGAAAGGATAACAATTAATATCATGGAAAT
>JAITGU010000175.1 GCA_031280375.1 Candidatus Methanovirga procula
AATAATTATAAAAGTAAAACTAATTAAATTAAGGTGTCTTTTATGAATAAAAAACAATTAGCTATGGACTTTGCAAAATCATTAAATCATCCAGAAATAGAAAAAATCATATTATACGGATCTGTAGCAAGAAATGAAGATAAAAAAGATTCTGACATAGATATTCTTATTATAGTTTCTAATGTTGATGATGATTTAAAAATTGAAGACGATATCTATGGTAAAACATTTGACATACTTCTTGAAACTGATGAGTATATTTCTGTCCAGATAATACCTAATGAACACTATAAAACACATAATAATTTCCCTTTTTATGTAAATGTTGAAAAAGATGGTGTTTTAATTGGATGAAAAAGTAATTAAAGCATATGAAAAGTCTTTAGAGCTTTTAAAAGTAGCTGAGTTAAATTTTGATAACAATTTCTACTCAGACTCTATTAATAGGTCGTACTATGCTGTTTTCCATGCTGCCAATGCATTACTACTCAAAAAAGGCATATTTCCTAAAACACATAGTGGTACTATTCGTAAATTTGGTTTAGAGTATATTACTAATGATAATTTTAGTAAAGAAATAGGAAAGTTTTTTACTAATCTTGAAAAGGATAGGGAAAAAGCAGATTACGATTATTCATATGAAGTCACAAAAAATAAAGCTAAAAAAGATTTAAATAATGCTAAAAAATTTGTTAAAGAGTGTGAAAGATTTTTATATGATTAATGCAAACTCAAAATACTAAAGAAATATATTAACACCATTAAATATGTGAGATTTCTTTGTTTATTTGATTACAATATTTTTTAGTTGTGTTTCAATGTTGCTTATCTATTTATAGTATTGGACATTGTTTTTCTAAGTAATGGATTATAGTCACGAGATTATTTCGTATGAAAATAATTGTTAGACAGACTCATTATTTTTATAAAAAAATTATTTTAATTTTTATTATAACTTAAGTTATCTTTATTTAAATTAGTTAATTAATTAATTTATTTTAATTTATTCTATTTTTTATTATAGTTTTAGATTTAATTCATTAATAATTATTTTAAGATAAAATCAACCAAGAGGAGGTATAAATGTCGACTGATACAACATTTATTACAAATGAAGAAAAAAATAAGTTAGTTGATAGATTCAATGATCTAATTAAAGATACTGAGTACTTTGATTGTTTAGTAGGTTATTTCTATACAAGCGGATTTTATAAACTGTATAAATCTCTTGAAAATACTGAAAAAATAAGGATTTTAATAGGAATAAGTACAGATAAACAAACTTATAATTTAATTCAAAAATCCAAAATAACTTTATCTCACTCCGAAACAAAAAAAAAAAAAATTTTCAAATGAAGTCAAAAACGAGATTGATAATTCAAAGGATTCTTTAGATGTTGAAAAAGGAATAAAAAAATTTATTGAATGGTTAAAATCAGGAAAACTTGAAATTAAAGCATATAGGGATGAAAATATTCATGCTAAATTGTATATAAGTACTTTTTCTAAAGAGGATAGGGATAAAGGTAGAGTTATCACAGGTTCAAGTAACTTTACAAAATCTGGTCTTCAAGACAATTTAGAATTTAATGTTGAACTAAAAAACCCCTCAGATTATGAATTTGCTGTTAAAAAGTTCAATGAATTATGGAAAAATGCTGTTGATGTAAATGAAACATATATTAGTACCATTACTAAAAAAACATGGTTAAATGATGATATAAGTCCTTATGAACTTTTTTTAAAGTTTTTATATGAATATTTTAAAGAAGATATTAATTTGGATGAGATGAAAAATTTTAATCGTGAAATTCCAGAAGGATTTATGGATTTAGAGTATCAATGGCATGCAGTTGTTGAAGCAAAGAAAAAAATAGCTACTCATGGTGGAGTTTTCCTATCAGATGTTGTAGGTCTTGGAAAAACATATATGGGAACAATGTTGGCTAAAGAATTACGAGGAAGAACCCTTGTAATAGCTCCACCAAATTTATTGAAGAGGTCAAATCCTGGGTCTTGGACTAATGCTTCCATTGATTTTAACTACCGTTTAGAGACATGTTCTAAGGGAAAATTAGAGCAGTTACTTAAAGATGGGCATGAAAAATATGATACCGTAATAGTTGATGAAGCCCATGAGTTTAGAAATGAGAATACAATTGGATATGATTTATTATATAAAATATCTAAGGGAAAAAGAGTAATATTAGTTACTGCAACTCCTTATAATAATAGTCCTTCTGATATTTTAGCTCAACTTAAATTATTTCAAAATGCTCATAATTCAACTTTACCTAATCCAAAGGTAAGAGATTTAGAAAATTACTTTAATATATTAAGAAACTTAGTGAAATTAAAAAATAAGAGTAAAAAGGAATATTTTGAAAGTTTAAAAGAATATTCTAAAGATATTAGGGAAAATATTTTAAGACATGTGATGGTTAGAAGAACAAGAACTGGTATTGTTAAATATTATTCAAAAGACCTCGAAAAACAAGGTTTGAGCTTTCCTGATGTTAATGATCCTGTTCCAGTAATCTATGAATTAGATGATAAACTTGATAAAGTATTTAATGAAACCTTAAAAAAGATTTTAGAAGAATTAACCTATTCAAGATACACTCCTTTACTTTATTTAAATGATGCTGGAGAATTAAATAAGGTAAGAGGACCTCAAATTAACATGGGTAAATTTATGAAAACCCTTTTATTTAAAAGATTAGAAAGTAGTTTTCAAGCTTTTAAAAAGTCCATTGGAAGATTTATTTATACATATGAGAAATTTATAGAACTATTTAATGATGGAAATGTATACATCTCAAAGAAAAAGATTAATAAAATTTACCAATATATAGATGAAGAAAATTT
This sequence comes from Candidatus Methanovirga procula, assembly GCA_031280375.1. GTDB lineage: Archaea > Methanobacteriota > Methanobacteria > Methanobacteriales > Methanobacteriaceae > Methanovirga > Methanovirga procula. Next base: position 2,869 of record JAITGU010000175.1, read on the forward strand.
TAAAAAAATAGATGATTTAGTTGAAAAAGGAGATGCAGAAACTTATTCTTGTGATGAGTTTAACAAACAGTTTATTATAGATTTAAAATCAGATTTAGCTATTTTAAAAGAAATAAAAGAACTTTGGAAAAGTGTAGATAATGATCCTAAGTTAAATGCTTTTACTTTGAAACTTAAAAATGATAAAAATCTTCAAAATAAAGTTGTAGTGTTTACTGAATCAGAAGAAACCATGAGATACTTGGTTGAAAATTTAAATCCAAAATTTGAGAACAAAGTCTTTGGTTTTGCAGGAAATTCTCCATCAGACGATAAATATATAATAATTGATAATTTTGATGGAAATGCACATGATAAAAAAGATGATTATAGAATTTTAATCACAACTGAAGTTTTATCTCAAGGTATGAACCTACATCAATCAAATGTGGTTATAAACTACGACATTCCATGGAATCCTACAAAGATGATGCAAAGAGTAGGTAGGGTTCAAAGGATAAACACAAGTTTTAAAGAGATATTCATATACAACTTCTTCCCAGCAAGCCATATAAGCGAACATCTATCTTTAGAAGATGCTGCAAAATCAAAACTTGAAACATTTATAGAAATGTTAGGAACTGATTCAAAACTACTTGCAGATGAAGAAATACAATTCCATGAGCTATTTTCCAAATTAAACTCAAAAGAATCAATAGTAGGTGAAGAAGAAGTAGATTTAGAACTCGACTACTTAAACCTTATTAGAAATATAAGAGATGACGATGAGAAGAGAGAACTTTGGGAGAAAATTAAAAGATTACCTAAAAAAGCAAGATCTTCAAAGAAAACAAATAATAGAAAAATTAAAGATAAAGGACTGTTTACATTTTTTAGAAAAGGAGCACTTACAAAAACTTATCTTAACAATGAAGATAAAGTAATAGATTTAGACTTTGAAGATGCAGTAAAACTATTAAAGACAGAAGAGAATACAAAAAGAGAAAAAATACAAAAAGATTTCTATAAATTATTAGATGGAAATAAAAAAGAGTTTGAAGAATTTTTTAAAGTAGAAAATGAAGAACCAACTAAGATAGCTAAGAATGAAAAAAAATTAAGAGATATACTCATGGCTTTAAAAGGTTTCCACAAATTTACAGATGAAGATGTGAATAAATGTCTTTCATATATAGATTTGATTGATGAAGGATCTGTTTCCAAAAAAACCATAAAAAGAACCTTAGATGAAATAAAAAATATTAAAGATAGAAATGAATTTAGAATATATCAAACAATTTCAGATAACTTAGAAGAATTTATGTATACAAATACAAGAACGGTTATTGATAATAATAGTCCAGAAGAGATAATATTGTCTGAGTATTTAATTAAAGGGTGATTAGATGGATAGAAAAAATGCAACAATACTTTTAGATGAGTTATTTGACAAAAAATTTAATCAAAACAAATTTGAAG
>JAITGU010000046.1 GCA_031280375.1 Candidatus Methanovirga procula
TCACCAGTACTATTAGTCTTAACCTCACCTTGTAAAAGTGTACCATTGATAAGCACTTTCAAATTTGCATTAGGGATAACAGCATTATCACGTCCAGTTAGGTTAATAGTACCAGTCAACATATCACCTGCTGTAAGAGGTGTAGGTACATTATCTAAACCAATACTTGTATCCTGTTTATCAACGGCGGCGGTTATGTTTATAGATAAGTTTTCATTATCAACATCAGCCGTAAGATTATAATTACCAGGACTGTTTAGTGTGTCATTCCAGCCATTAGGAACATTAAAACTATTAGATTGATCTGGAGTAACACTCCTCACACCACCTCTAAATGGTAGATTACAACTCAAAACACTACTTAATGTAGTGTTACCAGTGAAATCAGGCAAATTACTACTACCAGTAGAATCATTAGTCCCATTAAGAACCAAAACACAACCTAAGAATACTGGTACCACCCCAGTATAATTTTTAACCTCATCAACCGTTGAAACATTCCCAGCTGTTAATTGAAGTTGATAATAACTACTAGGCACAAAATCACCAGAACCACTCCCTATGAGCCCACTAATATTATTAACACCCCACCAATTAAAATCAACACCACCATTCCCAACATAAGCTTCTTTCCCCTTAAGTGCATTATTACCAGTAATACGACAATAATTCACAGTACTAGAATATGTTCCACCACCATAATTATTAGCTGTGTTGTTTGTGATGGTACAATTAGTCACAGTACCCCTACTTGTTCCACCACCATAACTTGCTGTGTTGTTTGTGATGGTACAATTAGTCACAGTACCCCCACTTGTTCCACCACCATAATTATTAGCTGTGTTGTTTGTGATGGTACAATTAGTCACAGTACTAGAATATGTTCCACCACCATAATTATTAGCTGTGTTGTTTGTGATGGTACAATTAGTCACAGTACCAGAATATGTTCCACCACCATAATTATTAGCTGTGTTGTTTGTGATGGTACAATTAGTCACAGTACCAGAATATATTCCACCACCATAACTTGCTGTGTTGTTTGTGATGGTACAATTAGTCACAGTACTAGAATATGTTCCACCACCAGTATTTGCGTTGTTGTTTGTGATGGTACAATTAGTCACAGTACCATTATATACTCCACCACCAGGAGTAGTAGTGTTTCCTCCTGTTATGGTTAAACCAGTAATATTACTATTGGCTTCTACATAAAAGACTCTGTCTTTTCCATCTGCATTAACAACCACATCAGATCCATCAGCTGCTTTTATAGTCACGGATTTATTAACTCTAATATTAGATTCATGATAGTCTTTATTTAATAATATGGTGTCTCCATCAGCAGCATTGTTAATAGCATCTTGGATACTATCGCCTGCATATATAGTATTAGTTTTTGGGTTCTTGTAGTTAATGGTTTCATTGTTTTCAAATAAGACAGTTAAGTTGCATGCACTTTCATTGGTAGTATTATCAATGACTTCTAAAAATTTATTATTATTTTTTGATGTGATGTTAAAATCATCACTACGGACTGTGCTGCTCATGTTATTATCTAATTTGATTGTGTGAACTATGAATTTTTCGTTTTTAAACTTTAATTTAAATGTCTTATTAACAGGTTCGTTTGTTTCTATTTTAACTGAAACATAGGCTGAATCATCTGATATTCGCACAGGCTCAGCTGATATGTTAAACGAGGCATTATTGGTATCTGTATACATGTTAAAGTCACCAGTATCATTGTTCACTACTGGTGCGAAAACTAACAAGAGCATACTTAGAAAACAGAATATATATATATATATATATATATATATATATATTGGGTTTGAGAACTCTTAAACTTCTAAATTTATTAATTAATCTACTAATCTTCATAGAAAATCATAAACTCCTTCCTCACTACCTCTTTTTGAACATAGACTAAAAAGAGAAAGTGAGGTTATGAATAACCAATACTTAAACTATTTTTTTTCTTCTATTATAAAAGAGAATTTTCTTATTAAGTTCAGGAAATTCTCTTATGATTACACTATAATTCACATGTCTATATAAATGTTTCGATTTTATTCTCATAATTTATAGCCTATCTAAAACATCCTCTAAAAATTGATCATTTTACTCTCTCTCTATTTATGAGCTTAATAAAACCTTAAAATAAAAAATAAAGCTATTTAAGGCAGCAAACTACCATAAAAAAAAATCACACTAAAAAAAAAAGGTAAGAAATAAAAAACTTAAATACTACTGCAATATCATAAAAAAAAAGTATATGAAAAATAAGGCTCTGTAGAAATCATATTTGAATTTTTATGTTAAATGTTTTTATTGTAAGCGGCGTATATCATAGCATGTGTTTTTTAGTTTGGTTTCTTTATATTTCTTAGTTGATCATCTTCGGTTTTGGTTTTTATCCTCCAAAATATACTCTCTTTTTGATGACCGATATCATTGTTTTTCTACTAAATGCTTCTACGATGATATATTCACTTTAGTGGAGATTGATTTCGTTCCTATTCTGTATATCGTCTTTTTTAGCTCTTTTTTTTTTAAGTGGTTTATACATGCTATGATGCGTTTAATTTTGGTGTATGACTTTGTGTATTTTTTTCACTGTCGTGTGCTTTTCTCTAAACTGAATCCTATTGGTTTATATATTTTTTGATTTTTCTTTATATGAGTGGTATAATGCGTCTTTGGAATCGTGTGCTTTTTGGTCCTTTAACTACACTCTGTGTGCTAGTATATTTTACTTGGATTTTTTGTGTCTATATTTTGCTATATTTTGGTTTTTTTTTTGGTGAAGTTTTTTCATCTACTTTTTATTTTTGTTTTTTTTGATTATTTTATCAGTGTAGTATAAGCTTGCTTGGTCGCATGAATGTCCATGTTCCATCTAACACATCTAAAGAATCCTTCATATATTGAATAATTTTTATGGTGTTATCCATTATATTTTGTCTATTAAAATTTGATCCTATATCTATTTAAAGAATTTTTGTAGTGTGGAATGTCTTTTAAATCGATTAATACTTGTATTTTCTTGGTATTAATTGAATTATCGAAGTGAAAAGACGATAATCAAGTTTTAAAACGCTTCATCAAGCATAATAGGGTCATGAGTTGTATGTTGAGTGTATTTTATGCTTTGATTTTTCACAAGAATAAACTGGTAAAAAACATTTTTAACAATTTTAAAAGTTACAATATAGTAATATTTTATTAACTCATTTTCACCTATTTTTTTAATCAACTATTCCTTCGCTTGTGATTTTGAATACACATTCTCCTTCTGGAAGATGTGGGCTGTCAACAAGCCTTGCTATTCTTTTACCTGCCAGACCTTTTTTAAGCCAAATTCTGTAAGTTGAAGCATGTCCTAATACATGTCCACCGATTGCTTTTGTTGGACTTCCGAAAAAAGCATCGGGTCTTGCTTGAACCTGATTTGTTAAGAAAACAGCTACATTATATGTTGTGGCTATGTTTTGAAGTGTGTGTAAATGTTGATTTAATTTTTGTTGTCTTGTTGCTAAAGATTCCCTTCCTATGTACTCTGCTCTGAAATGAGCCATTAAAGAATCAACAATAACTAATTTAATATTGGTTCCACTTTGAATAAGTTCATTTATTTTTTCAGCCATTAACATTTGGTGTGATGAGTTAAATGCTCTTGCAATGTGAATTTTTTGTAATGTGTCTTGGGGATCAAGTTCAAATGCAGCAGAGATTTGTTCTATTCTTTCAGGACGGAAAGTATTTTCAGTATCAATGAATACACACTCTCCATCCAAACCACTATTGTCCTCAGGCAATTGGACTGTAATGGCCAATTCGTGAGAGATTTGACTTTTACCAGAACCAAACTCACCAAAAACCTCAGTAATTGATTGAGTTTCAATTCCTCCACCGATTAGTTCATTGAAGGCTTTACTTCCAACATTTATTCTTCCCACTTCTTTTCGACGCTCCATAACATCAAAAGCTGTTTCAAAATCTATTTGTTCAGCTTTTCTTGCAGCTTCAATCACTTTTTCAGCTACGCCTTCACCTATTTCTGCTTTAACAGCTAATTCTTTTGCAGTTGCAGTTGCTAATCTCATCATATCTGCAAATCCAGCTTCTCTTAATTTTTGTGCTGTTTTTTCACCAACACTCGGTAAATCTTCAAGTTCAACCATAATGACATTTCCTTTATTTTTTTTATAATTTTAGATAATTTAAAATTTCTTAGCTATAATTTTCTTTGGTTTTAATCTAATTTCTTCGTTGTAGTCATCAAAATCAACATCAGCAATTAAAGTTAGTTCTAACCCAATTAAATCCTCAATTTTCTCTTCTAATCCATTATCATCATTCATATTTTTAATTTCATCTTTAGTCATTTCAAGTAAATTTTCAGCTAAATATGAGAAGAATGTGGCAGAAATATCCCCAGTATCATCTTCAATCCTTAAAGGCAGCATTAAAAGATAATTTGGTTCGTCAAAATCATCACCACAATAATCACAAGCATATTCATCATCTATCTGTTCAAGACGATTATTACAGCTTGGACATCTTGGTAAAAGTAATCTGTCTCCACTAACCTCAGATATTTTACCAGTGATTTTTATATTTTTATCATCATCCTCTAAGTCTCCAATGTTTTTGGAAACATAAATCTTTTCTTCAAGTTCTTCGTAAGATTGGAGGTCATTTAAATCCCCTTCACTAACTTTTGAAACCTTTGAATTGCTACCGACACTTAGTTCTAATTGATCATTTCTAAAGGTTACTCGAGGATTTTCAATTTTTATAGGATCACCTATCTCATAGGCTATTTCTGCTTTATTATCCCAGAATGAAGCTCTAATCGTCCCAGTTTCATCGCCTAAATCAATTGATCTTACTAAACCAACATTTCCATCCTGTCTTTCAAATTCATTTGGTTCTTGAAGGTCAAATATTCTTGCTATTACTCTAAGATACGTATCATCTTCATCTAAGTCTTCAATTTTCTTGGTTGTGTATATTTTATCTTCAAGTTCACTGAAACTTGGTAGATCCTCGACATCACTTTCCCTACATTGAATCACTCTTGAAGTTTTACCCACGTTTAATTCTACACTAAATAGTCCTAATCTTGTTTTTGCATTTTCAATCAAGACAGGAGTTCCTGGTAGAAGATTTGAATTTGCTTTATTATCCCAAAATGATACTCTAACAACACCAGTTTCATCAGCCAAATCTCCAGATCTAACTATACCTGGTGATCCATCTTCTCTTTGAAATTCCCTTGGATCGTTGACATTAATTATTCTTCCAAGAACATCAACTTCCAAACCATCATCTTCATAATCTTGGACCTGTTCTATTTTAATTGGACCAAGTTGATTTTTATATTCTTTTAAAACATCTATTAGGGCTGTATCTTCTGATGGATCTTTAATTAATCTGGTATTCCAATTTGTATTAACTTTGTAACCAGATGAAGAATATTCATCGAATTCTATGTTAGCTCCTTTAACTTCTATAATATCTCCTTTATTTAAGTCTAACTTGGTGTCATCACCCCATAGAGTAATTCTTATGTCTCCAGTGTCATCCTTAATTTCAATTGATTTAACATAACCTGTAGAACCATCTGCTCTTTCAAAAGATATTGTATCATGAATTTTAGTAACTATACCTAGTAAGTTGATATTTTTCAATTCACGTGCTTCAGCTATTTTAGTTATTGTATCTTCAAATTCAGGAACATCAAAATCTCCTTTAACAATTCTGCCATCCCAATGAGAAAGAGATATTTCTCCGTTTCTCTCTCTTGCTTGTGCAGACAAAATTTTAATCGCATCTCCTTCATTTAGATCTAATTCATCAACAAGTTCAACATCATTGTTCCATAAAGTGTATGTTACTTCTCCAGTTTTATCTTTAAGTTCGAAAGATCGTACTTTACCTTCTTTACCATTTTTATCAAAGGTTCTTGTAGATGTGATTCTAATAATTCTACCCATTAAGTTAACCTTCTCATCAGGATTTATATCACTGATTGGAGTAATAATTTCTTTATATTCTGGTAAATAGCTGTATTTACTACTATCTAAAATTTCTATTGAAGAACGTGGTTGTAAATGAAGCTCTAAATTTGAGTTATAACCATCTTTTACATCTCCTTCATTAACTTTAATTACATCTCCTTCTTTAATGTTTTTTAATAGTTTAATATTTTCTGTCCACAAAACAACTCTTATTTCACCAGTATCATCAACTAAATTGATATTAGCAAGTTTACCTTCTTTTCCTTTTCTTGTTGTAAATTTTTTAGGATTTGAAATCCCCATTATTCTACCAATAATAGAAATTTTTGCACCAGACTCTAATTTGGAGATTTTATCCATACAATTTTCTTCTTTGTCAGATTTCATCTCATTTTCTTCATCGATGAAGCTACCTACAATCATTCGTGCAATGTCAATGTCATTCATAAAACTCACATCAGAATATTCATTTTTCATAGCTTCTAACTTCTTTAAAAATTCTTCTTCGCTTATTTTATCTGCGATTTTTTTATATTCTTCATTTATTTTCGGTTCCATATTAAAACCCTCATTATTACTAATTATTTGTTTAAATGTTTTTATTTATATTAATTTGGATAGAGCATTTCAAAACTAATCAAAAAATTTTTAGTTTTAAACTCATCCAAATTAATTTCAAATATTATATATTCAATGTTATTCATAAAATACTAAATAATGGCTAAAAATAATGGATTGAATACTGAAAACACAAGGATAAACCAATAGAATAATCACATTATTTATTATCAAATATTTTATTCCATATTATATTTTTTATTGCCAATTATTATTGTATTTTTTGTTATATTATATTTAGGTTGTATTTGTTATTTTTTATAAATATCTATGAACATACATTAAAAATATTTTATATAAAAATTTGTAGTATTAATTTTAAATAGAACTAATTTAATATATAATCAATGATTCATAATAATCTATAATAATTATGATAATCATTTTATACTAATTATAATAAACCTATTTGTAATTATCCTATTTATTTAATACAAAATTAAATTTTTATAATACTTAATTTTAATAAACTACTATATAAATGTTATTACAAAAACTTAAAAATTTATGTATTTATTGATATTATATAATCTTATATTAATAAAAACTTCAAATGACAAAAATTAATATTTATTTAATATGCAGTAAACTACATTTGTCCATCGTGAAAGCACATTTCACAATTTTTTTAGTTGAAAAAAATTTAGATGCCTGATTTATTATCTTTATTTTTTTTTTATCTTGTTAGTTTTCTTGTTCCAAGATGTTTCAAATCTATCATGATAATTTTTAGCGATATCTTCATATTTGTTCCAGATTCCAATGGCTG
>JAITGU010000180.1 GCA_031280375.1 Candidatus Methanovirga procula
AACATGAATAAAATTAAAGAAAAAGTTGTAAAATGGATTTGAAAATTTTTTAAAATATACAAAGTGTGCTGAAAAATGGATTTACGAACATTGGACTTCAATAAATTAAAAATTATAAAATATACCAAAAAGACTATAATAAAAAAAGTATTAACCGATGAGATAATTGATAAAAAAGTAAAAATGTTTAAAGAGGTATTTAGAAAGATGAAAATTGAAAATATTGGAGAAAATACAAATATTGAAGATTTATTGGATTTAAAAGGTTTAGAAGAAGAAAATAGAGTATTGAAAAATTTCTAAAAAAAGAGCTTTTCAAAGATGGGAAGCTTAAAACTGAGAAAAAAAAAAACTTTTAAAATGAATTTAAAAAAGAATTAGATACAGAAAATGGAGAAAAAAATATTTGAGAATGAGAAAAATTGCCACTGTTTTTAGATAATACTGAGAACACATATAGCTAAAATAACCAAAAGCTATTGCTGAGATCCTTAATATTAAATTGGTGTTTCTTGAGAAATACTCTTCTGATCTTAATCTTATTGAAAATGGTTTGGTACTCATATTAAGCATAAAATTTCTGCAACTTTTGTTGAAGATGAGGTATTTTTAATGGTTGAATACTCGCATTATTTCTATAAAATATGCTAATTCTGAGACATTAAGCAAAAAATGGATTGAAACCTACATTAATTAAAATTTTTATTTTTAAGACTATAAAATGTAGTGTCAAGACAAAACAATTTAGTAAGATTTTAAAAAATGAGTTTTCAGGAACATAGAATTATCCAGATGAGTTTTCACCAAATACGATTTAATGAAAAATTATCAATCATAAAACCAAACTTAAATAGAAAGAATCAATTGTCATGACAGTAGTTTTGATATTATGTTACATAAATGATTTTAAGAAAAATCATGATTTCTTTACAAATTCCTTATCAGGGATAATACTTTTATTAAACCAGTGATTTTCATAAAATATTTAAATGTTTGATTAAAATTTTCTGACTTTTGGGTATTTTAATAACATTTTGTGCATGTCATGGTTTCAAATCTTTTAAAATCATATAATAATTCATACAAATTCTTTTACCAGCAAAATCATGCCAAACAGTATCATGATCAATGGCTCAGTAAGTATAAAAGTTCATACTCTGAAGACCTCTATTTTCAGTCACACTTTCAACCCACCAAAAGTATCATCATTTACAAGCGAACACCAAAAGTAACTGTAGGATAATAATGCTCATAATTATCATCAACAGTACATCCATAAGAACGACGAACATCTATCCAATGATAAAGGATCCTCAAGAACTGCATCTTTTTCTTTATTACTCACTAATAAATGTTTACCATGCATATATAACAAGTTTTGTTGTTTTCAAACTATTTGTATAATATATGAATATTTATCAATATATACTGTATTGTGTAAATGTATGAATATATCAAAATGAATAATATGGTTGACTATCTAAATCTTATAAATCAATGTCAAAAAGACTTAGTAAACAACCATAACATATATTGGGATAACAATTAAGTTAATCTCCAATTATATATATTTCCAAATATATCCCCACCGTGTGGTGGCACAGTTGCTGTACCTGGTGAAATATCTAAATTCGTTTTTACCAGATAAATATAATCTTTACAAGCAACCCAAATTCCAGGAGCATCACCTTTTGGAGAAATTCCCGTAGTTCCATCCCATACCACTGATCCCCAATCGACATAAGATGCTGCCTCACTTTTTGCATTTATAGCTGAATCAATATGATTATTAACTACAGAATCATTCAATGAAACAGAATTAGATTTGCCAGCAAGATTACCATAATAATCCCATTTTAATTGTTCAGGATCTCGTGAACCATAACCTAAACTTATACCACTGGAATACTTAAAGTTTGACAAATCCTTCCAACTTGCTCCTTTAAGATTGACTTTAATACCAAATTTCTTTGCTTGTTCAGAAACTGCAATAGCTATTCCCTGCTTTTGATCATCATCTGCTTGATATACTATCTCAAATTCTGCTTTTAAGCCATCTTTCTCAACAATACCATCACCATCAGTATCTTTCCATCCATCAGCAGCCAATATTTCTTTTGCTTTTTCAACATCCCCATCTTTTATTGCTGAGTCAGGATTATGCCATGGTAACAATGGACTAACAACATCATAAGTTTTAGTTGCATAACCATAGAATATTCCTTTAATTATTTCATCTCTATCAATCCCATAATTTAATGCTTGTCTAATAGCTAAGTTAGAAGTTACATTATTACCTATACTCGAACCAGTCTTTGTTTTTTCACCAGTATCAGGTACAGTAGGAAGAGAAATTCCTCTTGGATCTACTGAAGAGTATTTTTGTATTTTCATATTATTCACTGTTCTATTAGCAAGGTTTGCTGGTATTTCTACAACATCTGTTTCTCCTTTTTGAGCGGCTGCTAATGCAGCTTCACCTTTAAGATAAACAATAGTTAATTTATTAAAGTTAGGCTTTTTGCCATAGTAATCATTATTTTTTTCTAATATAATTTGCTGACCTTTATCCCATTGAATGAACTTAAATGGTCCTGAACCAATTGGGTTAGTTGCAAAAGTTTCATTGTTATAACTGTCTTTAGGAACTATACCTAACATAGTTAATTTAGATAAAAATGTTGAATCAGGTCGATTTAAAACGAATTTAACCTCTGTACTATTAACAGCTGTAGTATCATTTAAATTTGATAAATCAGCAGTTGATCTACTATTAATTGCTTTATTAAATGTAAATACAACATCTTCAGCAGTTAAATTAGAGCCATCATGGAATTTAACACCGTTTTTAATATCTACGGTATATGTTTTTCCATCATCACTAATATTATATTTTTCTCCTAAATCATTTACTAATCCAAGATTATGGTCTCTTTTAAATAATGTAGAATATACTAATGGTTCTTGTTCGAGATTCCATCCATCTAATGGATTAAGACTACTTGGTTCTCCTCCATAAGCCCAAATAGATACAACCAATGAATCCGCACTTTTATTATGTGGCCCAGGGAATGCTAATACAACTATCGATATAACTACTACAGCGATTACAAGAACCGCACCAATTATCGTCATTTTTTTCATGATAAACATACCTACTGCTTTTTATATTTCTTAAATAATTTCATTTATTTTTAATTTAGTTTTTATTTAATTTAATTTGTAATTTTTTTTACATTTATTTCATGAATTTATTTTGATATAACTTTTATTTCAATAGTTAAACTATATTAATTAAAATTTTATTTTACATCAATACTTAAGAGAATTTCTATTAACCTCAGGAAATTCTCTATGATACACTATAATTTTATTATCTTATAAATGTTTCGATTTTATTCTCATCTTATAGCCTATCTAATACATCCTCTAAAATTAA
>JAITGU010000191.1 GCA_031280375.1 Candidatus Methanovirga procula
TTAACATGATATTAATTAATATCCTTTCTCCTATTTATATATTAATGCTAATATAAAGCTTTTTTAGATTTATTTTCGTCGGCATTAACATGCCACCCACTGAATTTTTTACAGTGTCATATTATATGAATATTATATAATTGAATTTATAATTATATCAAATTTATAATTTCTGTTTTAAAATGTTAATTAAATATATAATTTAATTATTTAAAAAGTATTTATAATGTATTTTAAAAATTAAATAGTGTAAGTTGAATTTATAAAATAAAATTATAAGTAATAAAAGTGTAAGTAAGCTTATAAACTAAAGTTTAATGGTTTTGTAAGTAAGCTTATAAACTAAAGTTTAATGGTTGATAACTAATTTAATAGTAATTTAGAATTAATTAAAATGATTTAAATAGTTTAAAGCTAATTTAACTAATTAAAAGACCATGATTGATTTAAAGTTGTGATTAATTAAAGGTCGAATTTAAAATCTGATTAAAGTTATAGGAGAATGAAATATGGTAGAAAATGGAGATTTTGTTAGGGTGGATCTTACAGGTAAAATTAAAGAGACTGGAGAAGTTTTTGAAACAACTCATGAGGATGTTGCAAAAGAGGCAGGAGTTTATAATGAGCAAAAAATTTATGTTCCCATGCCTGTTGTAGTTGGTGGAGGTCATTTTTTAGATGCTATTGATCAAGCACTTGTTGGTATGAGAGATGGGGAGTCAAAACATGTTGAAATTCAACCAGAATATGGTTTTGGAGAAAGAAGTTCACAAGCAATTAAAATGATTCCATTAAAAGAATTTAAAAAAGCGAATATAAAGCCTGTTCCTGGTATGCCAATAAACATCGGATATAATGAAGGAAAAGTTTTAACTGTTAATGGTGGAAGAGTAAAAGTAGATTTTAACCATACCTTTGCTGGTAAAACCTTAGAGTATGATCTTCATATTGTGGAAGTTATTGAAGATGATGAAGGAAAAGTTAAAAGTATGATTGAGTTGCATTATCCTCAACAACCTAAGTTTGACTTAGATAAAACAGAAGTAAGCATAGGTGGGAAAACTGTTACTATAAAACTTGATAAGATTGCAAACTATAATAATGATCAAACACAATTTGCAATTACACAAGCTAAGATGAGAACATCTAAAGATATTTGGGAAAATATGGACATTGAAAAGGTAGAGTTTGTAGAATCATTTGAAAAACCACCTGAAGAAGTCGTTTCTGAAGATGGTAGTGAAACTTCCACTTCAGAGATTCCATCATCAGAGGAAGCAGAATAATTGTGATAATATTGATATTTATTTAATATAATAATTATTTTAATAATATATTTTCTATTTAGTATTGATTCACTATAAATGCTAATTTTTTAAAAAAGTATTAACTTCTTAAAAAGTATTAACTTCTTAAAAATATTATTTAATAAGGATAATAGTTTTAAAATAATTATAATTTAAAGTTTAAAATAATTTTAAATTAAATTTTCAATTATTGGTGAAAATGATGAAAGTTGGAGTACTTGGTGCAACAGGAATGGTAGGTCAAAGATTTATTGAAATTCTTGATAAACATCCAGATTTTGAGATTTCTGCATTAGCAGCTTCTTCAAAGTCAGCAGGTAAAAGATATGAGGATGCTACAACGTGGTATCTTGAGAATTCTATGCCAGATTCTGTTAAAGATATTGTTGTAACTGAAACTTATCCTAATTCAATGGATAAAGATGTTGAAATACTTTTTTCTTCCCTTCCAACTGAATTTGCAAAGGTTGTGGAACCAAAGTTTGCTGAAAATTTTATTGTGGCTTCTAATGCAAGTGCTATGCGTATGGTGGATGATATTCCACTTATTATTCCTGAAGTAAATCCTAAGTTCTTAGATTTAGTTGGAGTTCAACAGAAAAATAGAGGGTGGGATGGTTTTATTGTTACAAATCCTAATTGTTCTACCATTGCTTTAACTTTAACTTTAAAGCCAATTTATGATAATTATAATATCAATAGAGTTTATGTTTCAACTATGCAAGCAGTTTCTGGTGCTGGTTATAATGGTGTTCCATCAATGGCTATTATGGATAATTTAGTTCCTTTCATTGGTGGAGAGGAAGAAAAAATGGAGAGTGAAACTTTACATCTTCTTGGAACAATTGATAATGGTAGAGTTAAATCTGCTGATTTTAATTTAAGTGCATCTTGCAATAGAGTAGCTGTTTTAGATGGTCATACTGAGTCTGTTTTTATTCAATTGGATAGTGATGAGGATATTTCTGATGTGAAAACTAAAATGTCTAATTTTAAGGGATTACCACAAGAATTTGATCTTTTCTCAGCTCCTGAAAATCCTATCATTGTTAGGGATGAGAAAAATCGTCCTCAGCCCCGTATGGATAGAAATGCTGGAAATGGAATGAGTGTTACTGTAGGAAGGCTTAGAAAAGATGAGGCTTTTGATAATAGTTTTAAATATACTTTAGTTGGACATAATACAATTCGTGGTGCTGCTGGTGCTTCAATTTTAAATGCAGAACTCATTGTTAAAAAGTTACTTTAAAAGATTATTCATCACTAAAAATTATAATAACTAAACCTAATCACTAAAAATTATAATAACTAAACCTATAATAACTAACCTATAATTAATAAATTTAAATCAATAAACTTAATAATCACTAATTTAAATAAATTCACCATAATATAAATAATACTCAAAATTAAATGATTATCATTTGAATAGTCGTATATAATCTTTCAAATAATCACTAATAGTTGTTATCTTAGGGTGATAGTATGGTATCTATATTAGAGGATAAAGATAAATTTGAAAAAGTCATTAAATCCTATTTATTAGAAATTAATAATCTTAAATTAGATTTAAATAAAATTAAAAGTGAAAATAGATTTTTAAAGGATGATAAAAACATAGATACATTGAGGGATCTTATTAAAAATAAGGATGATGAAATTAGTCGACTTAAAAATCTTTTAGATGAATCAAATAGTATAATATCTGATAAACAGTCTATTATTGATGAAAAAAATAGTAAGATTCAAGAATTAATGGATTTTCAATCTTCATTTAATGAAATTAAAAGTAACCTTAAAGAAGATATTAATCAAATTAAGTCTGAAGAGTTGGAAAAAAACCATTCTAATTTGAATGAAGTATTAACCACCATTTTAGAAAAGGATAAATTGATAAATGAGTATTTAAATGAAATTGAGGATTATAAAGTTAAAATTAATAATCTTGAGAATAATTCTTATTATGAAAAATTTTTAGATATTCAAAAAGAAGTAGAATCTAAAAATAAGATAATCGAAGAATTAAAAATGGACACTAACAATGAAAACATGATTGAATCTCTTAATAATGAATTATATTCTAAAAATATTGAGATTGATAGTCTTTCTTCTGAAATTGATAAAAATAAAGAAATTATTAATCAATATGAGTTAGATATTGGTGCAAATAAAGAAATCATTGATAGGTACAAGAATGAGATTAATGATTATAAATTTAAAATTAAGGAATATGATTATAAAATAAAAGATTATAAATCTGGTTTAAACAATAATAAAGAACTTAATCTTAAACTAAAAGAAGTTCAAGCTTTATTAAATATGAAAAACATTGAATTAGATGAAGTTAAAGATAAAGTAACAAGTCATGAAAATAAAATAAGTCTATTGAATGAAGAAGTAGATGGTTTAAATACTATTGTTTTAGAGAAAGAAAAGGAAATAGCTAATCTGGAGATGAATATTGGTATTACTAAAAATGAATTAGAATTTTCTGAAAAAGAGATTAAAACTTTAAAAAATATTTCATCTGAAAAAGAAAACACGATCAAAAATTTACAAAATAGCTTAGATATTAAAAATAATAGTTTAAATGATTTAAAAATCGAGTTAAATAATAAAGAAGTTTTTCTAAATGATTTAGAACTTAAAATCTCTGAAAATGAAGCTTTGATTAAGGGTTTACAAGAAAACATAAATTATAAACAGAAGTTCAATGATTTGAATAGGGAGTTAGATGAGCAAAATGCTAAGATTCAGAGGTTGGAACAGATTAAAATCTTATTTAAAGACTTTGATATGGATTATAAAGAAAATAATGAGTTTTAACAATATCTAAATTAAGTTTTTAAATATTCTCAAATCTATATTCTCAAATAGTTAGACATATATTTCAAGTGTAAAAATAGTATGTTTAGTTTAAATACAACAAGTTTTAAAGTTAATAATTTAAAGGTAAAATTATGGATAAAATTGATGTGACTGGTTTTGGAGCTTTAAATTTAGATATTGTCTATCAAGTGAATGAAATAGCTAAATATGATGAAGAAACATATATTACATCTAAAAATATGTGTTGTGGTGGTTCTGCTGCTAATACCATTGTCGGATTATCAAATTTTGGATTAAAAACAAGTTATATAGGTAAAATAGCTACTGATGAAGAAGGCGAAATTTTAGAAATGAATTTAATTAAAAAAGGAGTTTATTTAAATAATCTAATTCATGATGATAAAGGAAATTCAGGAAAAGTCATGGTTTTTGTTGATGATCAAGGTAATCGTGCATTATATGTTGATTCTGGAGTTAATGATGAGATAGATATTTCACAAATTAATATTCAGGAAGTTTTAAAAAGTAGAGTAATTCATTACACATCATTCGTTGGAAATTCCATACAAGGACAACTTGATTTAATAGACCATTTGCCTAAAAGTATGGTTTTAAGTTTCGATCCTGGAATGATATATGCAAAAAAAGGTTTCTATACAATTAAAAAAATTTTGGACAGGACAGACATATTACTTATTAATGAAACAGAACTGAAAATTCTCTTTAAATCTGATTTAGATAGTAATGGCTTAAAAGACATGGCAAAATATCTCCATAATGAAGGAATAGAAAATGTAATTGTTAAAAGAGGAGAAAAAGGTGTTTATGGTGTTAACAGCGATCATGAGGTTGAAATACCAGCGAATAATGTAGTAGCTATTGATACAACTGCTGCAGGAGATTCTTTTAATGCAGGATTTTTATATTCTTATTTGAATAGCTATTCTCTTGAAAAATCATCTATAATTGCCAATTGGGTCGCATCTATCTCAGTTACAAGCATTGGAACTAATAATTTTCCAAGTTTATCAGAGTTAAAAGAGTTTGAAAATAGTTTGATGGAATAATTTAAGGTTTTAAGTGATTAAAATGTCTTTATGTATAGTACACTAAACTTATATACTAAATAATTTATATAATAATTGTTTGATTAATATTCAAATTATTTAATTAAATTATTCCATATTAATCTTTAATTTATTCATCTATTTTTTTTTATAGAGGCCCTAATTATTTTTAAAGAATAAATTTTAACAATAAACTAACTAAAACTAATAAATTTAGTTATACATTCAATGAGTTAATCAAATATTATAATGATTAGAATAAAAAATTAACAGTTATATAATATAAATTAAAATAAGATTAGGATTAATCTTTTTGCAAAAGTTTAAGTAATAAATGATAAAAAATATTAGAAATACTAAGTAATGGAGTTTATAATGAAAAATAGAAACATAATTATATTAATAATAATATTTGTGATGGTAGCTGTATTTACAACCATGATGATCTTTACAGGAGAGGGTAACAGTATAAATGAAAGTGATATAAATCTTAAAAATTATACATACAGTGAATTGTCATTTAAATATCCTGAGACCTGGCAGATTAAAAATTCTACTAAAAGTAGTGTAATTGATAAAAACTATGTTGATAAGTTAGTTAATTCTAATTTGGGTGAAATTAGTGTAAATAGACAATACTTACCTTCTGGATATAATATTCCTAAAGATTTTGTTCCTGAAGAAATGAATGAAGCTGAAAGTAATCTTAAATTAAAATCCAGCAAAAAAGATAAAATAAATGGTATAGAAATTTATGAAAATGATTATACTCTTAAAAACAATGCTTCAACAGTTGTAAAAGAGTTATGGGTCAATAAAAACAATGCAGTTTACAGTATTATTCTTTATGGGAAAAATTCTAATGTTATGGATATAATTAAGAATAATTTGAAAGTAGACAGTAAGATACTAAATAAGAATTTAGTATTTGGAACTGTTGTAATACCAAAATTAGATTATAATTGGAATATAAGGACAGATACTGTAAATGCATATAGTAGTGTTTGGCACTATAATAATAGCTATTATCCTGGAGAAAAAGGATCAATGGGTTTATTAGGTCATCATACGACATATTCTAAGCCATTTGAAAATTTACATAAGCTTGTAAAAGGAGATAAAACATACATCAATGATTTCTTAACTCAAAAGAGATATACTTATGAAGTGGCTTCAAATGATGATATAAGATATGATTATGAAACAAATGTTATTAAATTTAACAAAGACGATAAAGAATTAGTAATGGGTACTTGTTGGCCTCCAAAGTATACATCTGCAGAAAGATACTGTCATAGTCACTTAGTTAATATTGATCCATTAACATAAAATATAGTTTATAGCTATTTTGAGAATTCATTCCAAGAATATTGGTATACATAGGGTTTTTACTCTATGGTTTAGAAGTTGGTTAAAATGAAATTATCAACAAAATCTAATGAACATAATATTCCAGAATATAGTCTAACTGGAGACTTATTATCATTTTTAACCTGCAGTCTTCAATATAGATATCAAAATAAAGGTGCTTTACCACCATCAAGACCATTACAACTTTGGTTTGGGGAATTTATTCATGGAGTCATGGAGGAAGCATACACTCAATGGACACTTAAAAAAACAAAGTTCCCCTGGGATTGGTTAAAGGATATTAGACCAATTGAAGAAAAAATAGATCGAAGAATGCAGGCAAGAGGACTATATCCTCCAAATCCAAAATATTTTACTCCATATAGGGATGTGGCTGAGGAAACATATAATGAAGTTCCTCCAAAAAGAATTATAAGTACAAGGATTGAAAATTCTATTAACTTATGGGGAAAACACTTGTTTCCTTTAATGGATTCAGCTGAGGTTTTAATTAAAGGTTTAAGAAAAATGCCTTCAGAAGATGAAATCAACAAGCGTTCGGAGTTCTATTGTGTCAATGGAGTTATAGATGTCATAAGTTCCTTAAAAATGAGTTCTTCTCTTAAAGATAATTTAATCATTGAATATTTGGAAAAAGAAGAGTTTTATAATGAAAATCACTTAAACTCTGAGGAAGAATATGAAATAATAATAGATTATAAAGGAATGAAAAGACCAAAATATGATAATAAGACATTGGAAAATAAATCTACTTGGAATTATCACGAATGGCAGATATTAACTTATAACTGGCTTAGATCCAGGCAAAATAATTCAAAAAAGATAATAGCTGGGATAATTTTTTACTTAAATGAGCTTCTTCCTTCAAATGAGGATTTACTTGTTATAAAAAGAGACATTATCAATGGTAAAACTGATGTTGAAATAAGTGAAGAAGATAGAGAGTTAATTGAGAACTGGGATGGAACTGAAGAAAACTTTCCTAAACTTTCAGATTCATTTAAATTAGATAGGTCTATTAGAATTGTTGAAATTAATAAGAATAAAACTGATGAAGCTTTAAGTGAATTTGATGAGGTTGTAAAGAATATTGAAAAATCTACATTGAATGAAAGTAAAGGAAAATCAATAAAAAATTCGTGGCGAGCTGATGGTGATAACAGAACCTGTGATGCCTGTGATTTCAAAAATTTCTGTAATAAACAGGGTGATAATAGCTTTAAATTTCTTACAATTCCTTAGACATTTCTCATTAATATATAAAATTAAAAATCTTAAATATTATTTTAATTTTTATTATACATTAAATTATCTTTATTTAAATTAATTAATTTATTTTAATTACTTTATTTTAATTTATTCTATTTTTTATTATAATTTTAGATGTAATTCATTAATAATTATTTTAAGATAAAATCAACCCAAGAGGAGCATAAATGTCGACTGATACAATGTTTATTACAAATGAAGAAAACAATAAGTTAGTTGATAGATTCAATGATTTAATTAAAGATACTGAGTACTTTGATTGTTTAATGGCACTGTCAAAATATGGTGATAGACTTATAATGTAAGAATATTTAGGTTGTCGAATTATTATGTTTTCATCGATCTTGGGGTTTTTTACCAACTTTCCATTAGATATTTTTCTCCACATAATTGTTATCACAATGATTTTGACAGAACCGTATTATTTGTTTCTTTAAATAAACCACATAAGATATTAGGAATTGGTGGAGTAGAAACTATGCTAAGAAAATTAGGAATAAAATTAAATATAAACAAAGTTCATCCACACAAATCCGAAGAACTTTAGCTACAAATGCAATAGACAAAGGAATGCCAATAGAACAAGTCCAAAAACTCTTAGAACATGTCTAAATAGACACAACCATGCAATACGCAATGGTAAACCAAAAACAATGTAAAAATAGCTCATAGAATTCATAGGATAAATAATATCAAATGGATGTGAAAATATTAAAAAAGAAACTATAAATGTTAAAGGTACTGAAATTGCAATGATTTGGGAAGGAGAAGATAATTTTATTTCTATCACTGATATTGCAAAATATAAATCTGATGAACCGAGATTTGTAATAAACAATTGGTTGAGAAATATAGAAATACGATAGAATTTTTAGGGATTTGGAAAAGTTTATACAATCCAAATTTTAACCGTATAGAATTCGATACGTTTAGAAAACAAGCAGGTTTAAATGCATTCACACTATCACCTAAAAAATGGATAGAAAAAACCAATGCAATTTGATTAATATCTAAACCTGGACGATATGGAGGAACATATGCTCATAAAGACATCACTTTTAAGTTTACAAACTGGATTTCAGTAGAATTTGAATTATACATTGTTAAAGAATTCCAAAGACTTAAAGAAAATGAATTAGCTACAAAAAAAATGGAATCTTCAAAGAACCTTATCAAAAATTAATTATACTATCCATACAGATGCAATCAAAGACAAAATTATTCCCAAACTACTTACAAAAAATCAAATACATTTTGTTTATGCAAATGAGGCAGATTTATTAAATGTTGCTCTTTTTGGAAAAACTGCTTCAGAATGGAGAAAAGAAAACAGTGACAAAAAAGGCAATATGCAAGATTATGCCACATTAGAACAATTAGTTGTTCTTTCAAATTTAGAAAGCATAAATGCATTACTAATTCATCAAAAAATATCACAATCAGAAAGAATAAAAGAGTTAAACCAAATAGCTATTGCTCAAATGTCTTCATTAATAAAAAAAAAAGCAAATAAAACAGTTAAAATGAAAAATTTAATAATACATATATTAAAAGATACGAATAACGAAATAAATAGTTCATAAAAAATTTATAGGTTAAAATGATGGTGTCAAAAAGTGTGGAGTTTTTTCAATTTTTTACATTTTCTTTATAAATCCTTATAAGCAAATCAAAAATTTCGATGGTGGCTCTTTAATTTACTGATATATTTATATGGGAGTTTATGCATAAATAATTACATAAATATAATTAATATTCGTTTTTGGTGATTATTTATGGGAAAAAGAGGTCCTAAACCTAAATTTACAG
>JAITGU010000022.1 GCA_031280375.1 Candidatus Methanovirga procula
TATAATGATCCCTATAGTATTGTAAATTTATGAAAAATCTATTCGTGAGAAGCCTAAAATGCATAATATTTAATAGGATTACAGATTCTACTTGAGAAAATAGCTGAATCAATATGAAGTTGAAGAAGTTTGTAACTTAGTTGAATTAGAGGATTTTATTAAAAACAATGAAAATGGTTATGATTATGATGTTGGTGAATCAGGACAGCTATTATCCAGTGGAGAAAGACAAAAAATAGCTTTAGCAAGAGCAGTAATAAACAAAAAACCTATTTTATTATTGGATGAAGCAATGAAATCCATTGACGAGGAAACAAGAAAAACTATGAACAAAGTTCTTAAAAAAATCCAAAACAACAAAACAATCATAATCATCACACATAACCTATCAGAAATCGAAAAATCAAACAACATAATAAAAATTCCAAATACTATCAACTTAAACAAACCAACTTCTTAATTATAAAATAATTCTTTAAAAATACAATGCTGTTAACTTAATATTTATATGATATATTATTCATATTTATATTATGTATATATAGTTTTTATATTAAACAAATAGATATGCTCAAAATGAGGGTATTCAACTTGTTAATATATAAAAATAATTTTGGATCAGAGTACTTATGTGGAATTGTTTGAGTCAGCAGTATAATAGCTTGAAATCGAAGTTAATTAAAGGAATTATTTCAAAATAAAACCAAGGTATTCTCTCCAAAATAGTGAAAGCAAAAAATGTCAAACATCATCACAATGGAACTTAAAAAATTAAGTTAACAGGTTGTTAAGAGCATTAATTCTATGATATATCTTATAATATAATGGATTATAAACTACCTTGCCTATAATAATATGACCTACAACTGTAAATGGTAATAATTATGGAAGCGTATATCTCGTTTTGTATTGGTGGATTTGTAGCATTTGATAAAAATCTTGAAATAGTTGATTATGAAGTCTTAAATCAAGATGAAATTCATTTAAAAATAATACAAAATTTAAACAATGAAATTTTAAAAGAAGAATTAGATATTATAAATAGATTGTCTAATGATTATTCAATAATTAATATTGAATCAAATAAAAGACTTTCTGATTATAAAACTAAAATCAACAATTTAAGTAAAGATTTAAATAACAATTCAAGTAACAATCCAAATAAAAATCTAAATAAGGATTCAAATAATAATCTGAGCATTGATTCAAATAGCTTTGAAATTAAGTTAAACACAATAAACATTGGGGGAGAATATCTAAGGGAAAATTTAGAAAAAGTTTTACTAAAAATAGGTTTTAAAGATGGAAAAGAAATAAAAAAAAGTATTGTTGATACTTATAATAAAGTAGCAAGATTAAAAATGAAGGAGTCATCTCAAGAAGAAGACAAACTACTTATTCAAAGTATAAATGCTATTGATGAAATTGATGAAAGTGTTAGTAAACTTGTTGAGAGAATAAGAGAATGGTATGCGATTTATTTTCCAGAGTTTGAGGTAATTCATAGAAATGAAGTTTATGTTAAATTAATAGCTGATGTTGGAGATAGAGATGAAATAATAGAGAATCATCTTGATGAACACGAAATAGCTATTAATGTTAGTAATGGAGCAGATATTGAAGTTGAAGACCTTGAAATGATTAAAAACTTTGGAAAATCTATAAGAAATTTACAGGAATCAAGAAAAGCTATTGAAGAGTATATTGATACTAAAATGGATAAAATAGCCCCAAATTTAAAAAATTTAATTGAATCATCACTTGGGGCTAAATTAATTGCTCATGTAGGCAGTATAAAGAAATTGGCTCTCCACCCTTCTGGAACTATACAGATATTAGGTGCTGAGAAAGCACTATTTAGACATTTAAAAACTGGTGAGAATCCTCCAAAACACGGCATAATTTTCCAACATCCTGATGTTAGAACATCAAAATGGTGGATTCGTGGAAAGATAGCCAGGACACTTGCTTTAAAAATATCCCTTTCAGTTAGGAAAGATTATTTTAGTGGTAAACTTGATGAAAAGATTAAAGAAGACTTCATAGAAAAAGTTAAGAAGATTAAAAAAGATAATCCTTTTCCAAAAAAATCAAGTAAAAAGAAGAAATTAAAAACTCATAAATCTAAAACTAAGACTGTCAAGAGAAAAGATAGAAAAAAGAGTAAAAAAAATAGAAAATATTAAATTGGAACATTACATAATGAATTTTTAGATGATAAAATGGAAATTTATTTTAAAGATGAGCAAATAGCTACTAAAAATTTATCTCCAGGATTGAAAGTTTATGGGGAGAAATTAATAGTTGAAAATCAAATTGTAGATGAAGAGGAAGTTGAAGTTGAATATAGACTTTGGAATCCTTATAGATCCAAGTTAGCAGGAGCTTTATTAAATGGATTAGCAAATTTAAACCTTGCAAATGATTATAAAATCTTGTATCTTGGAGCATCAACTGGAACAACAGTTTCTCATATATCAGATATTGTATACAATGGATTAATATATGCCATTGAATTCTCACCTATCACTATGAGAAAACTAACAAGGTTGGCTGATAATAGAGATAATATAGCTCCAATTTTAGCCGATGCTAATAAACCAAAGAGTTATATGAATTTGGTTGAAAAAGTAGACTTCTTATATTGTGATGTTGCCCAACCAAACCAAAGTGAATTGTTTATGGACAATATTAACTTATTCTTAAAGAAAAAAGCTAATGGATTAATCACCATCAAGTCTCGTAGTATTGATGTTAGTAAAAATCCAAAAAAGGTTTTTAAGGAAGAAGAGAAGAAACTATTAGAGAATGGATTTAAGATTTTGGAGAAAATAAAGCTTGAACCTTATGAAAAAGACCATTTAGCATTGCTGGTTGAGAAAATTTTTTAATAAGGATTATTTTTAATTTTTATTTATAAGAAACTTTTAAAAATGAAATTTTCTAATGTGTCATGTTTTAAAAGATCCCATAATATTTTTAAAAAATAATAATAATAATATACAATGTAATAAATTTAAATTTAATCAAATTATATTACAATTTATTTTGTAAAAAAACATGTCATGAATTATAATAGAAACAAAAAGAAAAAAATACCAAATACAATTTAAACAAAAAATAAAAAATTAAATTGCTGGCATTGCTTAAAGAATTATTAGTAGTTCGCAAAATAAAAAATTATACTAAAAAAATAAAGAAAAATAAAAAATATTTAAAAATTAACTACTGTTCTTAATGTCCAATCTTGCCCATTAGGAAACTCAGGTTCTGTGCAACCAGACCGAAGAATCCAAGCATATTTATCCAAGATATTACACCAAACTTGATCTATACCCTTATACCGTCCATTACCAGTATTATGTATACTCGCTCGAATATCATTAAAAACCATGCCAACTTTTGTATTAGTTGGTGTAACACCACAAACCCATTATCTTCAATAGTAAACTTCATTACGAAACCAGCCCAAGAATTATACTCTTTGTCCTTGACTACATAATCTCTCACTACATAAAAACCTCATTCCATAGTAATTAATTCAAACAATTTAGCTAATTAAACAATTTAGCTAATTCAAACATTTTATCCACATTATTTTATGAGAGTTTCTATTAAACCCTTAATCAAAAAAATAAACAAGGATCATGCACATTATATATTACAAACATTTATATACGATACAACACCATATAATATTATGGAAACTAATAATTAATAATATTGATAAATATTGTGATTGATGAACAAATAATGAAGCTACAATTTATACTGACGAATATTCAATTTATACGGGCATTAATAAGCATCAAAAAATTAATGGTCATTACACCGTTAATCACAGTAAGAAAGAGTATGTTAATGGTAATGTTCATGTGAATAATTGTGAGAATAGGCATTCTCTTTTAAGGCCTTTTTTGAGAATTTTTATGGGATGTTTTCTAAAAGGTTTTTGGCTGGATATAATTACGGTTTTCCAGCATTCTATTTAATTATAAAAGCGGATGCTCCAGATAAAATTTTGCAAACTATATTTAAAAATGTAATATGTTAGGTGCATGAACCTAAAAAAATTATGTATAAATCAATAAAATGAACTATAGGTGATAAATATGAGTTTAAATAAATTGTTTACTGCATTGTTTTTAATGCTGTGTGTAACTGGTTTTTGTATGAGTAATGTGGCTGCTGGTAAGCAGGGAGACACATATCTGACTGTTCATGTCGGAGAAACCATAAAACAAGGCACAAAAGGCTACGATGGTATTATTGTTAAGCCTCATGGTGATACAGCAAGTTATGTAAATGCTAAATTTTATGGTAAAAATGATATGAGGTACACTGGTCTTAAAACCACCGTTGGTGCAGTTGATTTCGATGTTGGTAAAAAAATAATAATAGGATTTTTTTATAACACTGTGCATGTAACAGTATTACCTTAATAGTTTTGCAAATTTAACTCAAGAATCTGTCCAACAATTAGACATTTAAATATTTTCCTTTTTAATTTTTATTTAATCTTGTTATTTTTGTACTAAATGAATAGCTATTGTTAATAAACATTTAAAAAAAAAATGTGAATAGTTTCACATTTTTGTAGCTTTAACTCTTTCTTCTTGAGACATTTCAGACAATGTTTTAACTTTTTCCATATCTAATCCAAGTTTTTCTCCTACAGAAGTTCCGTATTCAGGTTCTGCTTTGTAAAAGAGTGATGTTTGTCTATACTGAATCCTTTCTTGAGCATTACCTAAATGACCTACAATATTATTTACTAAATGCTCTTTATCAGTGTCATTTAACACTCTTCTCCAAAATTCACCAACTTGAACAAAATCAGCATCTTCAACAGGTCTTGTATGCTTGTCAATAACTCCTTGCACTTCAATAGCTGGTGGTTTAAATGATATATCTGGAGCTGGACCATTTTGAGTATTTGGATAGTAGTTAGGTCCTGAGCCTCCATTATCATCTACATTCATTGGTCCATCTCTTTGATAATTGTTAATTTCAGCATTTTTCGCACGATTAATTGGAATCTGATGATGATTTGGACCTAGTCTGTGTCTTTGAGTATCTTCATAAGCAAAAAGCCTTCCTTGTAATAATCTATCTGGTGATGGACCAATCCCTGGAACAAAGTTTGAAGGAGCGAATGCTGCTTGTTCAACTTCAGCAAAGTAATTCTCTGGATTTCTATTTAAAACCATTTTTCCAAGAGGTATTAATGGATAATCACCATGATACCATACTTTTGTAACATCAAATGGATCGAACTTATATTCTTTTGCTTCCTCGTTGGTCATAATTTGGACATAAACATCCCATTGAGGATAATTTCCATTTTCAATCTCATTATAAAGGTCTTCTGTTGCATGGTCTGGATTTTCACCAGCCATTAAAATTGATTCCTCGCTTGTAAAGGTTTCATTTCCTTGAGCTGTTTTAAAATGATATTTCACCCAGACATACTCTTCTTTTTCATTGTACCACATATAAGTGTGGCTTGAAAATCCGTCCATATGTCTGTAATCTCGTGGTGTTCCTCTATCAGTGAATAAAAATGTTGCCTGATGAACGGATTCGGGAGTCAATGATAAAAAATCCCAAAACATATCAGCATCAGCTAAATTTGTAGTTGGGTGTCTTTTTTGTGTGTGGATAAAATCTGGGAATTTTATAGCATCTCTAATGAAAAATATTGGGATATTATTTCCAACAAGATCATAGTTTCCTTCTTCGGTGTAAAATTTAACTGCAAAACCACGAGGATCTCTTTTAGAATCAGCAGAACCTTTTTCTCCACCAACTGTAGACATTCGAGAGAATATTTCAGTTTTTTTACCAACTTCTGATAAAAATTTGGCTCTTGTGTACTTTGAAAGGTCGTTAGTCACTTCAAAGTAACCATGAGCTCCAGCTCCCTTTGCATGTACAACACGTTCTGGTATTCTTTCTCTATCAAAATGTGCTAATTTTTCAATTAATTGAACATCTTGTAGTAAAGTGTAACTTGAACCTTCACCTGTAGTCATTGATGCTTGATCGTTTGACACAGGAATGCCTTTATTTGTAGTTAACTTTTTATCTGTCATTTTTAACACCTACAATTTAACACAGCTATTAATCATATTCAGCTGTCAAACATAACTCAATTATTAAAATATTCAATGAATAATAAATGATTAATATAACAACTACTTAATACAACAGTGAATGATGATAATAATAAATACTAATTTTATTATAGTTAATATTTTTTAATATTTTTTCATTATTTATTAATATTATCTGTAAAATTTATATTATTTATAAATATTCATTATTTCTTTATGTATTTATTATAGAATAATAAGATTTTAGAATAATAGATTTTCTTATAAATTTTCTAATTTTTATAAGTTTTTTATATGTAATATTATTATATCATCTAATATAAATATGCTATTATTACAAAACTACAAAAATAAAAATAAATGAATAAATAAAAAAATTGATGGAATGGCTGAAAGAAATTAGTATTAAACGAAGAAATATAAAAAGAATAAAAATAGAAAGAACAAATATAAAAAATTATAAAAATTGAAGTCATAACACTAATTCTCTATTAAAAATAGTTTCTTACTAAAATATTTGGCACATAAGGCAATATAATTTTAAAGCTAACTATTTAAACTATATTTAATCATTCAAAAAGAATAAGTTTTATAATACTATTACTTTTTTATTGCTCTCTTGGAAAATATATTTTATAACTTAATAGTTAATAAATACTAAGAGCTATAAATAGCCATATCTCTTGAAGAAATTAAAAAGGTGAAAATATGGATGAAGTCACAATGAATAAAAATGGTTTTCAACTAAAGAATATAAAGGGTATAGGGGAAAAACTATCCAATAAAATAGTAAAAGAGGTTGGTGGAAAATCAAATTTAGAAAGAATAGTTGAGAACTTAGATTTAGATAAAATATCTTCAATTGAAGGAATCAGTCAAAGAAAAGCCATTGAAATAATGAACCAATTATTAGGAAATCCAGCACAGAAATTTTTAAAAAGTGAAAGGGCATTCCAACTTTATGAAGAGATTATAGAAAAAATATTGGATTATTCAAATACCAAGTATGCTGAAAATAGAATTCTTTTACTCTCCCCATCAAAAAATAGAAAAGCTATTGAAAAAAGATTAAAATTTGTAAGTAAAGCAAAAGAGAAAGTTTCAAAGTTACCAATAATAAAACTTAGAGGTTTAATGAAAAATCTCCAAATGCCAGTTGAAGTGAAGCCAAAGTATGATCCAAGCAAAGTTATTCTTGTAGAAAGTTATGAAGATTCTGACTATATGTTAGAATTAGGTTTGAATAATTATTATCCTATTTTAGTCTTATCTGAAGATGTTGAAGAGGAACTTAAGTCCTATGAAGTAGTATTTTATGTTTATTCACAAGGCTATTTAGAGATAAGTGACGGTGATAATTTAATAATGATTTCCAAAGATTCAAGTACTCATGAAATCGTTCCAGATATTATATTAGACTACTTCAACGCTAATAAGAGTTTATTTAAAAAAGTGTTAGAAATTAGAGAAATTTTAAATAAAAATACTCAAATAAATGAAATTTTAGATATTTTAGATGAAATAGAATCATTACAAATCAAAGACATTGATTTAGATGAACTTGTATCTGAAGTTAAAAAAAAGAGTGATGAAGAGCTTAAAATAGCTATTAAAAATGTAAATATTGATGGTACTGAGGTTCTTGACCTTCTCAACAATGCAATGCCGCCAAAAATTGAGAAAATCTTCGATGAGATAATCATTAAAGGGAAAAAAACTATAAAAGAACAAAGTGGAATCGACTTCGACCCATTCCTAAAAAAATATCCATTACAAATTGACGATGAAGAAGTTGAAAGAGTTAAAAGGTTACAGTCCTCAAAAGCTGAAAATGAATTGTTTGACAAAAAAATAACTGGAGCCAAACAGCTATTCAATCTAAAAAATATGGTTGAAGAAGAAATTAAGGAAATACTTGTGTTCGATTTTGAATTTAGCTTAGGCTGTTTTGCTTATGAATATGATTTAAACCCATTTAAAATATCTGATAGCTTTAAATTAAAAGAAATTTTACATTTAAACTTAGCCCTTGAAAAAAGTGATTATATCCAAAGAATAAATTATGATCTAAGCTATCCAGAAAGTGTTGTTCTACTTACAGGTGCAAATAGCGGTGGAAAAACCACATTGTTAGAGACAATATCACAAATTTCAATTATGGCACAAATGGGTTTGCCTGTATCTGGAAAAGATTGTGAAATTAAACTATTGGATGAAATTTATCATTTCTCTAAAAAACGTTCTCTTGATGCTGGAGCATTCGAATCATTCCTAAATGTGTTTATTCCTATTGTCACAACAGACAATGAAAAATTAGTTCTTTTAGATGAATTAGAAGGAATAACAGAATTAGAAGCAGCTGTTAAGATTATTTCAAGTTTCATTGATATGATTAAGGATTCAAACTCCTATGGTATTATTGTAACTCATATGGCTAAGGAATTAATGAAATACACTAATATAAGAGTGGATGGTATTGAAGCGAAAGGTTTAGATAAAGATTATAATTTAATAGTTGATAGAACACCGAAAATGAATTTTTTAGCTAAAAGTACACCAGAAATCATATTGAAAAGAATTTATGAAAATTCAGAAGGTAAGTTAAAAGAAGTTTATGGTGAAATCCTAAAGAAATTTTAGAGCTTCTAATTACTAAAAAGAATACAAGACCTTATATTTAAATGTTGGTTGAATTTTTCATATCTCGAAAGGTATCTTTTAGATTTTCAGTTGCACTATTCATACTTCGAGCTGCATCTCTTAAATTTTCAGTGTCTTGACTAAAATCAGGAGCTATTATATTATGTGAAGTATTTTTAAAAACCTCTGATAATGATCCCTTATCTAAACTAAGATTAGAGTCCAGTTCTAATTTCATTGGTTCTTTCATTTTTTCAACTAATGCATTCATTTCTGCAAATACTATAAATGAAATACCAACAATCATCACAAAAATCATTAAAAGAAGTATTAAATTTCTGTATAAGTATTTTTTTAATTCTTCATCCATAACATAACCTGCAATATAATAAATAATTTATATTACCTAGTTCTATATAGTATATAAATGTATTCATCACCATTCTAAACATCTATACAGTAACATTTATATATCCCGTTATATACAACTTTTTGCTTGTTTAACTCCATAATATCAAAGGAGTCTTAGCAATAGAACAATATGCAGATTATTTAATGAGTTAAAATGTTTCAATATCTTTTTGAGAGAGAACATTAGCATTACCATCATTTAAAGCTTTTAATCCTTCTTCAATATTCTCAACTCTGATAATTACAATAGCTTGATTGTTTTTCTTACCAACAAAAGCATATAAATATTCTAAGTTTATCTTAGATTTATCAAGCATGTTCAATATCCTATTTAAACCTGTAGGTTCATCTGGAATCTCAACAGCCAAAACATCTGTCTCCTTTACAAGAAAATTATTCTCTTCAAGAATTTCTTTAGCCTTTGATAAATCTCGAACTATTAATCTTAAAATCCCAAATTTTGATGTGTCGGCTATTGAAAGAGCTCTAATATTTATGTTTGCCATTGAAAGAATATCAATAGCTTTTTTCAATCTACCCTCTTTGTTTTCAATGAACACTGAAAGTTGTTTTATCATTTTCATCACCTAATTAAAATTTCTTTTATCTGTTACTCTAATCGCTTTTCCTTCACTTCTTGAAAGAGTATTAGGTTCTGCTAATGTAACATTAACTCTTAAACCTATTTCTTTATGAATATGATTAGCTATTCTATTTTCAAGTTCTTCTAAAACTTTAATTTCATCAGAAAATAGTTTAGATGTTGCTTCAACCTTGACTTCAACTTCATCAAGAATCCCATCTCTTGTGACTATGATGTGATAATTTGGAGTTAAGCCATCTATTTTAAGTAGTGCTTTTTCAATTTGTGATGGAAACACCATAACTCCTCTAATTTTAAGCATATCATCGGTTCTTCCAGTTATACGAGACATTCTAACTGTTGTCCGCCCACAATCACATTTTTCCCTGTTAAGTGAAGTTAAATCCTTTGTCCTAAATCTAATAATTGGCATTCCTTCTCTTGTTAATGTAGTTAAAACAAGTTCTCCTTTTTCCCCATCTTCAAGAACTTCTAATGTATCTGGATCAATGATTTCAGGATAAAAATGATCTTCAGATATGTGGAGTCCATCTTTAATCAAACACTCTTGAGCAACACCTGGACCCATTATTTCAGTCAGACCATAGATATTTAATGCATTGATGTTAAAACGACTTTCTAATTCTTTTCTCATTTCTTCAGTCCACATCTCAGCTCCAAATAAGCCTGTCTTCAGATTAATATCCTTAGAAGTGAAACCTTCCTTTTCAAGAAATTCAGAAAGATAAAGTGCATAAGAAGGAGTACATGTAAGTATTGTACTTTTAAAATCTACCATTATTTCAATCTGTCTTTTAGTATTTCCAGCAGATATCGGAATAACCGTTGCACCAACTTTTCTTCCACCATGATGAACCCCAAAACCTCCAGTAAATAGTCCGTAACCGTAACAATTTTGTATTATGTCTTTACTTCCACCACCAGCCATTACAATAGCTCTTGCAATGATTTCTGCCCAAATATTAATGTCTTTCTCCGTATATCCAGATACTGTAGGCTTTCCTGTTGTTCCAGAACTTGTATGGATCTCTATTATTTCATCATCATCAACTGCAAACATTGAAAAAGGATACGCCTCTCTTAAATTTGTCTTGGTTGTAAATGGGAGTTTTTCAATATCTTTTAATTCTTGAATATCCTCTACTTTAACTCCAATCTCATCAAAATGTCTTCTATAAAATGGGACATTATCATAAGCAAATTTAACAATATTTTGTAATCTTCTAACTTGTAATTCTTTCTTTGATTTATCATCCATACACTCGTATTTTTCGTTCCATATCATTCTATACCTCAAATAACGGAAAATTGTCTAAATATCATTATCCCACAATTTAATACAAATTAAGTAAATCATTCTAATCAAACTATATTCCATAATAAATTATTTCCAAATAGATTAGTCATATTCACTTTATAGTAAGAATGAGAATTTAATATTGTAATAATTTTTTATTTTCCTAATAATTATTAAAACATTTCTAAAATATTTCTATTTTTAATATTTTCTAAAATTGATTTAATAAAAAAAATTTAACTTGTTAGAATATTATTAATTTAATAAATAAATAATTAATTAAAAAAGGTTTTTCAAACAAAATTTCAACGAACATTAAAAAAATAGTGAAAATAATAAAAATAGTGAATAAAAACAACCAATATATAAGTTGAAATAGTGAAATACTACAAAATAGTAAGAATCCTATTAATTTATTAAATTAATTTATTTAAATATACAATATTATATTAAAATATTATTTATAAAAATATTGTTTATAATATCATTATATGAAAAAACAATATAAAATTTATAAACAAAATGAATGCTATTTTTATTAAATCTAATTTTTAAAATTATATGAATTAAAAGTGTGTGAATTGAGATGATCCAATGAAAGATAATGAAGTGGAAAAATGTAAGGAAATTTCATATAAAATGATAGAACAAGTAGAAATAGCTATTAAAAAACATCAAGATGAAAATGAAGCTGGAAAGTTTATAAAAGTTGGTGCGGATGGTACAGACACTAAAAAAATTGACGAATATGCGGAAAAAGAAGTCATTAAAGTTCTTAAATCCAATGATTTTTTAAGCTATTTAATCAGTGAAGAAATTGGTGAGATGAAAATAGGCAAAAATAATGCCAAAAAAGTTAAGATAATGAATGATTTAGCAAATGATGAAGCCTCTGAAAAGGCAAAATTCATATTTGTTATAGATCCCTTAGATGGAACCTTCAATGCTCTTAAAAAAATTCCAGCATACGGCATATCAATTGCAATAGCAAAAATTAAAAATAGGAAGTTACCCCAACTGGAAGATATTCAGATGGGATTTATTAAAGATTTTTATTCAGGAGATCTTTATGAAGCAGTTAAAAACAAGGGAACTATAGTTAATGGTGAAAAACCTAAACATCAAATAACAACTTCACTTGAAAAAGCAACACTTGGAGGATATTTAAATCTAAAAGGTAGTGTGTTTAATTTACTTAAAGAAATTCGTCGTTTAAGAACCATTGGTTCTGTTGCCATTGAGTTTGCCTATCTATCACAAGGAAAATATGATATATTCATTGACCTTAGAGGAAGCCGAATCTTAGATATTGCAGCAGCAAAACTCATAGTTGAAGAAGCTGGAGCTATAATCACAGATAAAGAAGGGAGAAACTTAAAAAATGACCTTAATATTTACGAAAAAGTCATTATTGTAGGTTCTACCAATAGGAGTTTACATAAAAAAGTTATTAAAGAATTGAATATATTAAATAAAAACTTCAACAGTTTACACACAAGAGATATTAGTATAGGGATAGTCAGCAGACTAAATACTCTTGAACCAGTGTTATTCAGTGGAAAAATCATCGACGACCTAATTAATAGAGGCATTGACATTAAAATTGAAGAAAAATTATCGGATGTTCTAAATGATCTTGATGAAACTTGTGTTAACGATACGATTAATAAAATTTTCATAGAAAATAAACCATTATATCATCAATTAAAAGGACTAAAACTTAAAAATAATTATTCACAATACTCATTAGAACTTTCTAAATTTGATACAGATATTATCTTCACTTTAGGTGGAGATGGAACCATATTAAATACGACAAGACAATTAAATTCTGCAATTCCAATATTTGCAATAAATATGGGGACAGTTGGATTTTTAACTGAAGTGGAAATAGAAGACTATGATACAAACTTAGAAAAGTTACTAAAAGGAGAGTATTATAGAGAAAAAAGAAGTCAGATTAAGGTTTCACATGATAAAAAGTTATTCTCTGCCTTAAATGAAATAGTAATAATGACTGAAAACCCAGCTAAAATGTTACAATTTGAAGTGACAGTGGATGGTGATGTTGTAGAACAATTCAGAGCTGATGGACTAATTTTATCAACGCCAAGTGGTTCAACAGCCTATTCAATGTCTGCAGGAGGCCCTATTGTAGACCCTAAAGTCGATGCTTTTTTA
The DNA here is from genome assembly GCA_031280375.1 of Candidatus Methanovirga procula. Classification (GTDB taxonomy): domain Archaea; phylum Methanobacteriota; class Methanobacteria; order Methanobacteriales; family Methanobacteriaceae; genus Methanovirga; species Methanovirga procula. Next base: position 13,250 of record JAITGU010000022.1, read on the forward strand.
ATAATCCCGATATGTCCATATAAATTAGGCATACGACCATTCGTAGTTTCTGATAAAAGTGATATAAGGATTAAGTTACTGAAACAAGGCAAAAAAGCTGTCTTAGTAATTGATGGTCAAACAAGTATTGAAATTAATGACTTTGACGAAATTCATTTTACTAAATCAGAAAGAGATGTTTATTTTATTAGAACAGAAAGAAAAGAATTTTATCAGAAAGTTAAAGAGAAGTTAATTGAAATGAAGTAAGCAACTTAAGATGAGGCTGTTACACAACTATTGTGTTCATATTAATACTTAAATTAAAATAAACAATATTAATTATATAAATTATTAAATATAAAAAATTTTTATATAATATTTTATTATAGTCCTTGATATTAATAATTTAATTAATAAATTTTTTATATAATCTTCTGTTATTAAAAATATCTTCAAACATGACTTATTTCACTATTAAATAATTGTAAAATTAATTATATTAATAAATATATTATTTAATTAAATAAAATTTAAAATAAAATAATATTATATTTATTTAAAAAGTCCATTACTTAAAAAAATTATGTCAAGGACTATAAAATATATTTATGTTCATTGAAAGTAGAATTACTGAAAATCCTTTGGATTACTGAAAATCCTTTGGATTTTCATAATTACAAAAATTGCAAAGCAATTTTTGGTAATTTTCATAATTACAAAAATCTTTGATTTTTGGTAA
>JAITGU010000123.1 GCA_031280375.1 Candidatus Methanovirga procula
CAAAGCCAACAAGATGAAAATACAATAAAAACCACCAAACCAGTAATAATCAAAACAATAAGAATTAATAATTAAGTAATAAATAAACAGGAAAAATTAAGTTAAAAGAAATTCTCTAATATGCATGAGCCATAAATTAAATATAATCTTCAAATATAAAAAGATTAAATTATTTTAAATTAAAAAATAAAAGTTCAATTATTGATATTCACATATAATAATAAATGATTATTAAAAAATAAAAATAATTTTTTACAGTTGAAATTCATGTCCCTATATGAAAATATTTTAATGTTCACACTTAAAAATATTTATAATTAACAAACTATACCTTATCTGTATTTAAAATATCCAACAATTTAAAGTTATAGTCACCTAATTCACCCTTAAAATTACCAGCTGAAATCTTTACAATATCATCTCTATCAACAATAGAATCAATAGCTATTTTAACAGCTTCAAAAATAACATCCTTGTTAATCCCATTTATAACAATCTCAGGAATATACTTAACATCATCAGGAACCTTAGATCCACCATGAAGTCGTTCTTTAAGTGAAGGACAGTAAGGATGGTTAGTTGTAGGACCAATCAAAGGATAATTAGTTTCAACCTTAGAAGCAGCTGAACATATCCCAAAAGGAGCTATAACACCTTCAACATTGCTAATAGCTTCAATAGCTATCTTTCCAGCTTCAACAACAGCATTTTTATCATTACACATATACCAAAAATTAGCACCCATGATTCCATCAGAATAAGCTATTTCTGATTCTATTTTAAAATCTGGAACAGCTATTGGAACATTAATCATATTCCTATCACCAATTTTCTCTTCCCACTGAAAACCATCACCACAATTACCAACATATTTCATCATACCAATAAACCCCTTAGGATTAGAAGTAAAATTAAAAACAGATGTGAATGGTTTAACAAGAACATCTTGACGAATTCTATAAGACAATTCAAGTTCAAATATTTCTAAATCATTAGAATTAAACCAATATTGTGCAACAGCACCAATCCTATTATCTGGAGTTTCATCTTCACTAACAAATCCTTCAACTCCACCTTCAATTCTTCCAATAACAGCTCCAGGTGTGGCTGTAGAATCATAGACCGCTTGTTTTAAAATATCTTCATCATCAGCTGTTATAAGTAATCTTGTATAAATCCCATTAAATGCTTCAAAGAATGTATTTTCAACCTTACCATATCTATTTAACATCAAATCACAACATTTTATCAACTTGTTATGTATTTACTTTTTTGTTTTAAAATATAAATAATCATAGTTTGTGAATTTATTTCTTTATTCAACAATTTTTAAATAAATTTTTGGATTTTAATTTAGTAAAAAAAAATCAATAGTTTAATCTTAAAATAGAAATTAATTGTCGATATTACAAAATCGAAGATTTTTAACATTTAGAAGAAACTTTTAAAAAAAGTTTCATCAAAACTTAATTTTGAAAAATAACAAAATCCATTTTTAAAGAATTACTTTATTATTTATAAAACGAAGAATTAATTATTCTAAATTGAAAAATAAATTTTCAATAATAAAAAATTTTATAAATAATAATTTTATTTTATTAAATTAATTTTAATAAGATTATTTATAAAAAAAATAATACGATTTAAAAAGTTTCAATGAAAATTAAAAATTTTAATTAAGTTAAAAAAATCATTGCTTGTTAATAATTAAGAAACAAATTATAATTTGATTCTACACATTTCTTTCCATTATCTACCCAAGGACCATGTCCAGGGAGCAAATACTTAACATCTAATCCCTTAAGATTATTCAAAGATTTCTTCATATCCTCATAATTTCCACCAATATCTAACCTTCCAAAACCTTCAGCGAAAACCGTGTCTCCAGAAATAAGAATTTCTCCATCCCAAAGTGAAATTCCGCCAGGAGTATGACCTGGAGTGTGAATTACCTTAAAATCTCCTATGACATCCCCATTCTTAATTTTCAAATCAACATCATGTCTTTTTAAATCATGATGAAAAATAGCTGATGCAGTTAAAGAACTATCCTCATTTTCAACAGCTGGAGCATCCAATTCATGAATAGCTATTTTTGCATTATCAAATAGATAATTTCCTCCAATATGGTCATAATGAGAGTGAGTGTTAACAATCATTTCTATATCATCTTTTTTTATGCTTAATTCCTTAAGTTTTGAGTACAAGTAATCCATATTAAGCCCTGTTCCTGTATCCACAAGAATATTATCAATTAAATATGAATTAGAATCCATATCCAAACCTTCAATACAAATAACATCGTTTATCTTTTCCATAAACAAACCCCCACTATAATACCTTCCATAACTATAATACTTTCCATATAATCACTATCATCCAGTTAGACACCATCACATTAATACAATCAATATCATGGAATAAAAGATAATGGCTATTAAATGTATAATAGCTATTAAAACTGTAACAAGCTATTAAAGTAATAATTTAATTATTTCACGAGTTATAATATTAGAAACACTATCTAAAACATAAGGTGTGATAGGAATCCCACTTGTAATAAACTTATTTGTAGATACAAGAATATGATTTTTTTCTATTCCTTTCTCTCTAAGTAAATTAGCAACAACATTGGTATCATCAAACTCTGAAATATCCTTTGCAACAATCTCTTCTTCACCAATACCAAATATTCCAGCAGTGCCTATTGTCTTAGATCCAATATCATGAGCCTTTTTAATTATATTTGCTGCTGTATCTATTGTGTCTCCTCCAGCTAACTCTAAAACAACAACATCTCCTTTTATAATATCTAAATTATCTTCAATAATGTTTACAGGATTACTAACCACATTCCTATATACCTCTTCATGAGTAGAAAGGCTCTTTATAAAATCAGTTTTATATTCTCCAACCTTACCACCGTTCAATAAAAATATTAAATCTGATTTAGATATTTTCTGATTATCAAAAAGAGAAATTGTTTTAGGTCCACCTCTATGAATTTGTATAAGGTTTATTGCGGTTCTAAGACCTAATCTTCCAACACCAATCAAATCAACTGTACCTTTAGGGATTAAACTATCCTCTATTTTCTGTATCATAAACATTCTCCTATCTAATTGTAATATAATATCTATTGATGGCCAATATATTAATCCTCAATTTTTAGTGACTCTTTGGAAAAATATAATTATTAAAAATATATAATTTAATAATAATGAATAAAATCTTATTTCTTTTAACATATAAATATTTGTGATACTTCCACTCTTTTAAAGCTCTTAAACTATTTTTCTGATTAAAACAGATGTGTTATTTGTATTGCCTGTTGGTAAAATCATAACTTCCTTATGGAAACCACGAGTATCCTTTTCTGTTACTGGAGAGTATAGAATGGCTCTCATACCTGTGTATGTTCTGTATAAGACAGGAGTTTTCTCGGTTACAAAGTCCCAAATATTTGCAAAAACTCTTTCTTTAGGTTCTGCCAATGCAGCCACCATTAAAATATCATAATCAAGGTTTTTAATAGACTTTTCATCTCCAACAATTATTTCAATATCCTCTTTTAAACCTAATTTTTCAATTACCTTACGAGATAAGTCAGCAACTTCAGTTTGGACTTCAATACCAACACACTTACATTTAAATAATTTATTAAACATTACCAAGGTTAAAGGTAATGGACCACTTCCAATGAATACTAAGGTTTTATCTTTATTAAACTTAACTAACTGACTTTCATTTTCAATCAACCCAGTATATCTATCATAAAAATGGAATGAACATAAGGTTGATGCTGGATCATCAGATTTTAAAATCTTCAATACATTCTCCTTTTCAAGTCTTGAACCAATGTAGAGATAAAACCTTCTAATTAAAGTCAAAGCCTCATTCATTTTTTCATCGTCCAAAATATGTTTAGCAGAATCAAAATCTATTTCTCTATCGTGAGCAATCACTTCAATTTCATCTAAAAGCTTTATAATCTCATTAATATCTACACCATCCAATGCAGAATCAGAATAACTATCTAAACCTCCCATATCAAATAATTTTTCAGATATTTCTTTTATTTTGCCCCAATACTTGTAACAACTCATTTATTCACCAAATTAGAGTATATCTTATTTTTTTGCAAAATTTAATGTCGATAATAAACTATTGTTTTATAATTTTTATTATTAAATAACAAATATTTCTAATATCATAACTTTTACTAAGTAATATATACTCTTAAATTTTCAAAATATTATTTAATAATAATCTAATTCAAAGTTAAATAATAAAAATATATTATAAATATTAAAAGAATTAATAAACAATCAATATAATAATAGCCATTAAAAAGAAGAATTATAAAAAATAGAACATTGAAAGAAACTATATTTTCTACCAACCTCTATCTTGCATTCTCTCATTATCACCAATTTCAGATATTTCAAGACCTTTCATTGCTTCACCTAAACCCTTAGAAACTTGAGCCAAAACATCTGGTTTATCATAATTTGCAGTTGCTTCAACTATGGCTTTTGCAAACTCAACAGGGTTGTTAGACTTAAATATTCCTGAACCAACGAAAATTCCATCAGAACCAAGCTGCATCATTAAAGAAGCATCAGCAGGAGTTGCTATTCCACCAGCAGCAAAATTAACAACAGGCAATTTACCAAGTTCAGATGTTTTTTTAACAAGATGATATGGTGCTTCTATAAATCTTGCAAAGTTCCTAAGTTCCTCCTTGTCTTTGCCTTTAATCTCACGAATTTCACTCATAACTCTTCGCATATGGCGAACTGCTTCAACAATGTTTCCAGTTCCAGGTTCACCTTTAGTTCGAATCATAGCAGCACCTTCATCAATTCTACGTAGAGCTTCACCTAAGTCTCTTGCACCACATACAAAAGGTATGGTGAATTCTTTCTTGTTAATATGATACTCTTCATCTGCAGGTGTAAGTACTTCACTTTCATCGATCATATCCACTAAGGTTTCTAAAATTTGTGCCTCAGCAATATGCCCAATTCTTGACTTTGCCATAACAGGTATTGAAACAGTATCAAGAATTTCCTGAACCTTGTTAGGATCAGCCATACGAGCAACTCCACCTGAAGCTCTGATATCAGCAGGCACCTTTTCCAATGCCATAACTGCTACAGCACCAGCATCTTCAGCTATTCCAGCCTGTTCTGCATTAACAACATCCATAACAACCCCACCTTTTGTCATTTTTGCAAATCCTTCTTTTAAAACATCAGTTCCTTTAACCATAATTGTTATCTCCTATTAATTCATCATTCTCATAACTACCAGTCTCATATTAATCTACTGAATCTATTAACTTACTACACATCCAACTATGCATTTATTTTATTATCTTATCTATAATTATATTTTAAGATTTTTATACTTTAAGATTAAAATATCGATTTTTTAATGTTGATTTTTATAAATTACAAACAGTTTATTTAAAAATTATATGAGAAAAATAAATAAAATAAATGAATGAATTCACAAGTCACCTATAATCAACTTAATAAATATATTTATAATAGTTAATATTTTATCTTTAATTAAATAATTAATATTATCTTTAATTAAATATCATATATTCTTATTAAATTAATTACTATATATCAAACCATCATTAATATAACTATTGTTATAATATTATAAATATATTTGTACAACATTGTCAATTTAACAAACTTTATTAAAAACTTGAATGTTATTAAATTCTTTAAAGTCTGATGAGAATACTATTAACTTAAATTTCCAATATTAAGAAGATAGTTTGCTTAATTTGACAGCATTGAATCTTATATGAAATCAATATAAGTAAAAATCATACAAAAGTTCATATTTTGCCATTTTAGTTAAATTTTCATAATTTATCACATTTTGAGACATTTTGAGGTTGTCCGACAATTATTGTTGATTGAAGATTTTTAAAAGAATAATTAATTAGATTGTTATTTATTCTCCTATAATTCATTTTTTAAAAAATAAGAAAAATAATATAATAAATTTAAATTCAATAATGAATCAAGACACAGTTGTCGATTTCAATTCAATATATGTGTCTGAGGAAGCGGAAGATTTTGTGATGACAGCTACAACAGCTGCTCATTTGTTCCAAATAGTTTTCAAAGATTTACATAAGATTTTAGAGACTATTAGGCAGCAAAGAGTTCGTTTAAGCCCTGATGAGATGGTGCAGTATATCAGAACCATCGATTCAATTGGCAGAGAGCAAAAGGTTAGAGCTATAAACCAAGAAATGTCCTTATATATAGCATACCACAGTGTTTCAGAAGTTTCAAGCAGAATAAGAGAGTTTGTGAATAATGTAGTGAAAGCCTTCGTTTTCCAAAAACCTGTACAGTTAACAGGGGAATCATGGAGCCTCAACTATCCAGAAATGGCGGACAAAGCAGGCTTACATAAAGATAAAATACTACGCGAAGCACAAAGCAAAATGTTAACAGAAACAAAAAACCGACCATCACGATAAACACCTAAACAACCATTATGAACAAAGAAAAACTCATCATTCAACTTAAACCTAAGATTATCCATAAAATACACACACTCCAATCATTATTTATTTAAAAAAGATGGATATAAGCTTTAATTTAAATATAACCTATATCCAAAAAGCTAATATGGGAATCGAACCCATATCTAAAAGCAACCATGTAGCTTAATACTTAAATCCAACAACAAAAATAGCCAAAGTGGCCAACAAAGAAACCAACAAGACTAAAGGCACACTGGTTAAAGGCAAACCACCATCACCCAGCAAACCAAAATCACCATTAGTAACAGGCCCATCATCACCAACTAAAACAGGAACACCACCATCACCAGGAACAACAGGAACAACAGGAACAACAGACCCATTAGTACCATTACCCCCAGTACTGTTATTAACAGGCTCATCACCAAAAATAGTAAAACTATTAGAAGCCACAGAACCAGCAAAATCATCATCCCCCACAAAAGAAGCACTCACATTGAAAACACCAACATTATAAAGCTCACTCGTATAATTATTAAAAGGTATCCAAAGCAATCCCCCATTATCAGTTATACCAACCCTACTCCAAACAGCACCACTACTATTAGTAACAGTTACATTAACAGACTTATCCACAACAGGAGTACCATCAGCAAGTAATAAATAACCCCTAATGTAAACAGGACTACCGAAAACAGTATCATTACCATAAACAGTAAGATTAGTCCCCATAACAAGACCAGTACCATTATCACTATTATTAAAAACAACACCCTCATGAAAAGTCAAATTAAACAAAACATCAGTAGGAATACGACCACTACCATCAGAATCATTCCAATAAGACATAATACCATTAAACATGCCAAAAGGACCATTCCAACCAGTTAAAAAAGAAGCCTCAGTTTTATAATTACGGGTAGCACTATAAATAGTACCATTTGCACCAATAGAAGGACAATCATAAGTTATAATAGCAGTACCAAGCTTAGCACCAGTAGCAATATTAAGAATATCCCTACCAGTACCTAAAAGAGCACTACCAGGAGTGTCAAGGAACTTAAAATAACTCAAAACAGTACTATTAATATAATCAACATTAGACTGATTATAACCCATCTCACTCAAATTAAAAAACAAAGTCGTATTAACAGTATTATCTACATCAAATACTGGTCTACAAGAAGCTAAACTACTACAACTGACAGCAATAACAGCTAAAATAGCCAATATAGTTAACAATCTACTTAATTTATACATACTAAACATCTCCATTTATTTATATTAATTAAAACATATATTAGCTAAAACAGTTTATAATGCACGATAATTAGCTATTGGTGCAAAAATAATAAACTATTAGTATTTTAACCATAAAAACAAAAGGATAATTAAAATACCGATTGCAATGATTGGTCCAAGTATAAAAATACTTATTATAAAAATAGCAAATACTATAATTAATTTAAAAAGAAACATTAATAATTTAAAAAGATTTAAAGTTAATCCTTTTCCTAATGTTTTTCCTCCTTCTTTTAATTCTTTTATGAATAATTGATTATCTTCATCTTCAAGACTTTCATTGAATGAATCTTTTGTCTCCAAAATCATATTATACAATTTTACAAAAATCAAATTATATGTTTCTACAAATATTTTTTCTAATAAATTCATAATAATCATCTCCATTTTTAAACGCTAAAACAGTTTATAATGCACGATAATTAGCTATTGGTGCCAAAAAATAAAAAATATTAAAAATCGAAATCCTCAAGAGAAATAGGAGAATCATCATCATATATAGGATAATCAACATAAGTACTATCATTAGAATTAGAAATAAGTCTCATGTGAGTAGAGTATACTAAACGAAATGTTCCTTGGATGGCTCATTATACCCGATAAAGCTTATAATAATGGTTACTTTAGAGAAAGGATTAAGCAAATCTGGAGTAATGGAAGCTAATGGTCGTCATTCAATGAAATAAATAGAATTAAGATTATATCCCAAAAGAACATTAATATGTGAAAAAAGTATTATATGTTTTAAAATATAAAATATAGACTATGTAAAAAATTCAGTGGGTGAAATAATTTTTCCATGATTTTGATCCCATTTAACTCTTTGAAGATCTAAATAAACTTCAATACTTTCAATAGTCTTATATAACTTCTTCAAAT
>JAITGU010000163.1 GCA_031280375.1 Candidatus Methanovirga procula
AACATAAGTATAAAGTTAAAATCAGATCAAAATGAGATTGAAATAATAAAGGGGTGAGATGAAGCACATGAATATAGGTTAAAATCAGATCAAAATGAGATTGAAATGCTTTCAAAGAATGTCTTATGGAAAGTGATTGGATGAGTTCAGATCCAGCTGCAATTAGTGATAAGAATGATAGACATTATGATTGTTTGTTTGATGTTTGGTGCGACACCAACAACGGTTCCAGTATTGTAGATACCAGTGATGAAAATCATTTGCTTGGTTGGATGCACTGGTAGTATAGGTTGAATATGTTTAGAGCGTTTTTTGAATTAATCAGTATAAGCGTGTTAGGGTTTGTTTGTGCGTTTTTAATACATATCGTGTCATAAATAAAATGATGAATAAACTGAAGGATATGATAAATATTAAAGATGGATTATAAATGATTAAGAAGGTGTATAATTATGTTTAAAAAGTTTTTTGGTTTAGTCCTAATAGCTTTGTTAGCTGTTAGTAGTGTTGGTTTTGTAGCAGCTGCTGTTGATACAACGGATAAGTATTTAACTGTGTATGCTAAGACACAGGATAATGATGGAGATGGTCTTATACGTTTATATGATATTGATAGACATTTTATGGGAGAAATTCCAATTAAAAAAGGTGAGACTATTACTATTGATTTAAAATATTATTTTAATATTGATAAAATAGAATTCCATAGTCCAGGTAGAAAAGAGTGCTATAATTCTAATTTGTATGGTATTAATTACTATGTTTGTGGTAGAGCTTGGAATTGTCTCAATCCTAATAAAGTGGATTTACATCCTGAATTTTTTAATTATCATGTACAAGTGAATTTCTATAAGAAATCTGGTTATTATAATAAGATTTTTTTTGAAACAGGATGGTATCATTCTGGTACTACACCAGATGGTGATCCTAATCGTAGTAAAGTTGCAAATGGTGAATTTGATCATAACTGGGCTGTGGTTCGTGGGTGCAAGCATTAGAGGTGTATATTATCCTTCATTTTTTTATTTTTAGGTATTATGGGACTGAAATTCATAAATGTTCCAGTCCTTTAATAATTAATTTAAAATAAAGGTGTATAAAGAAGGAGGTGTTTAAGTATGTATGATGCTGAAATGGCAAATGCTTTAGTTATATTAAAATTTAAGCTTATTTATCTTGAATTGCGAAATAAACTTTAAGTTAAAATTTTTCATTTTAATTTTTTTTTTTTTTTTAGAGGGGTGTATAAGTATATTTAAGAAATTTTTTGGTTTAATGTTAATAGCTTTAGTGGCTGTTAGTTGTATAGGAGCATGTAGTGCTTCTGATAAGTTTCTTATTGTGTATGCTAAGACTCAGAATAATGATGGTGATGGATGGTTAATTTTTTATGATATGGATGATAATTTTATGCATGAAATACTAATTCATAAAGGTGAGACTCTTAAAGTTAATCTTAAGCAATTTGTTGGTTTGAATCGTGTGGCTTTTCATAGTGTGAATCGGTTGGATGATTATAATGCTAATTTAAAAGATGTTAGCAATTATCTGTATATGCCTGCATGGGAGGATGTTACTGATTTTAAAGTTAAAGTGAATTTCTATAAAAAGGAGGGTTACAGGAATAAATATATCCTTCCAAATGGATGGCAACATGGTGATGAAGATCATCATTATTATGTTGAAAATACTCCTGTGCAAAATGCTCGTTTTTCTTGGAAGTATCAAATTATGTTTTAACATAAATAATTATTTTTTTTTTTTTATTTTCATTTTTTAGGTATATGGGACTGGAATTCATAAAATGTTCCAGTCCTTTAATAACTAATTTAAAGTAAAGGTGTATATAAGTATGGTTAGAAAATGTAGAAGACGATTTAGTCGTCGGATTAGATTTAAACAAAGAAGGAATACTGGCTCTATATATCATTATTTAAATTAATACTATATACAAAGTTAAAATCAGATCAAAATGAGATTGAAATATGGGTGAAATTACTCGTGTTATCATGGACTGGTTAAAATCAGATCAAAATGAGATTGAAATACACAATCTCATCAACAACAACGATGGATTCTAGTTAAAATCAGATCAAAATGAGATTGAAATTCAAATATGAATGTGATGTTTGGATTGTAATCTGTTGTTAAAATCAGATCAAAATGAGATTGAAATCTTTATCTACTCCTTTGTTTTTCGCTAAAGGCGGTTAAAATCAGATCAAAATGAGATTGAAATATTATCCAAGACAATTACATAGTTTTTAAGATTTTAGGTTAAAATCAGATCAAAATGAGATTGAAATTCACGTATTTATTTATTTATTTAATTTAAGCAATTGTTAAAATCAGATCAAAATGAGATTGAAATAACAGAAGATACTTAACAGTCTTCTGCAGATAATCGTTAAAATCAGATCGAAATGAGATTGAAATAATAAAAACTTCGTAAAAGGGAAAAATATAAATAAATATTAAATCAATCTAAACTTTGTTTAATATATTCAACAATGTTATCAATTGGAACTATTTCCTGATTTCCAGAATTCATGTTTTTTATTGTGAGTTTTCTTTCTTTTAAATCCTTTTCTCCAACTAAAATTACTTTACTCACATTTAAATTATTGGCAAAAGAGAGAATTTTCTTGAGTTTACGATTGAATAAATCTGTTTCAGTTGGTATGTTGGCTCTTCTGAGTTTTTGAGCAATTTCATAAGATTTTAGTCTTGTATTATCTGATATTGGTGCAACTAAAACTTGAAGATTTGATGAAGATTTTAAATCTTTAATAGCTACCATCAATCTATCAAATCCAAATGCGAATCCAGTGGATTGAATATCTTCTCCACTGAATTGTTTAATTAAATTGTAAGTTCCACCACCACATACTTGTTTTTGGCTTTCAAGTTCCTTAACATACACCTCAAATACAATCCCAGTATAATAATCTAATCCTCTTACAACAGATAAGTTAATTTTATAATTCTCCACTCCAAAAATAGTTAATAATTCTGTTAAGTGTTTAAATTCTGTTAAAGGCTCTTTTATTTCATCGTAATCTTGTAAATATTCTTCAACATCTTTTAAGATATTTTGATCTCCAGTTGAATCAAACAGCATTAAAATGATCTCTTGAAGAGTTTCATTATCTTTTAATAATTCTTTTATTCCATTTTTCAGTGTTTTTTTCTCTCCTTTATCAATTAAAATCATTATTTGTTTTTGTAGGTCTTCTTGAATTTTAAAATGATTAAGAATTCCTCGTATGATTCCCAAATGATTAATATGAATTTCTGCATTGATTGATAATTTACTAATAGAATCGTGGGCCATAGCTATTACTTCAGCTTCTGCTTGTGGGCTTCTTGCACCGATTAATTCACATCCAAACTGCCAAAATTCTCTAAACCTTCCTTTTTGAGGTCTTTCATATCTAAAACAATTGCCGAAATAATATAATTTTATGGGTTTTGGACTTTTTTGCATTGAATTAAGGTATAATCGTGATATTGGTGCTGAAATCTCTGGACGCAAAGTTAATTCACGACCTGATTTGTCTTTAAAATTATAAAGTTGTTTAACAATTTCATCACCAGATTTACTTGTAAACAGTGACAAGTTTTCAAATGTGGGGGTTTTTACTTCTTTGTAAGCATAGTTCTCAAACACTTCTCTTAAAATATCTTCAACTTTCTTTCTATTGTTCATTTCATCGAATAGAAAATCTCGTGTTCCTCTTGGTCTTATAAACTCCATGAATACTCTCCATAAAATAAATAACTGAATAATTAATAAAGAACTAAATAATATGAATAGTGGATAAATACTAAATATATGAGTAAATAATAATAAATGAATATAATAATTTAATTATTTTAAAACTTTAATATTATTTTTTTTATATTGTTCTTTTTAATTATCATATCTAATTATTATTAGATTTCAATTTCGATTAGAATTAATTTAGCATAATAATTATATTTAATTATATATTAAATTTATATATTTTAAAGTAATATTTGTTTTTATAGTAATTTTGTAATATTTTTTAAATATTATTTTCTAATATCTTTAACATTTCAATTATAAGATAAATAAAATAATTCAAAACATCATTTAGACAGTGTCTCATCTATTTGAATAACATGATTTTAAATAATTTTATTAACAAATTAAATGTATAAAATATTTAAAATTTTTATATAAAACTTTTTATATTACATTTTTAATAATTAATATAAGTGTGAGATTATGAATAAGATTAATATTATAAATAAAGATGATTTTATAAAGCTATTAGAATAATGGAGGAGTAATAAAGTATGATTGGAAAGAAAATTAGATTAGAGAGAATAATTAATAGAAAAACTGGGAAAACTGTGATTGCACCAATGGACCATGGTGTCACTATAGGTCCTATTAATGGAATAGTTAATATAAGTGAAACTATTGATAGTATTAGAAATGGTGGAGCTAATGCTGTTTTAATGCATAAAGGTATTGTTACTCAAGGACACAGAGGTTATGGAAGTGATATTGGGCTTATCATTCATCTTTCAGCAAGCACATCCTTAAGCCCTGATCCAAATAATAAAGTTCTTGTCACATCAGTTGAGAAAGCTATTCAACTTGGTGCCGATGCGGTTTCTGTTCATATTAACATAGGCTCTGAAACCGAAGCTAAAATGTTACAAGAATTAGGTGAAGTCGCTGAAACTTGTAGTCAATGGGGAATTCCCATACTTGCAATGATGTATCCTCGTGGAGAAAAGGTGAAAAACGAGCATGATGTTGAAATGGTTAAACATGCCGCACGTGTTGGTTCTGAATTAGGTGTTGACATAGTTAAAACAAACTATACTGGGGATCCAGAATCATTTGAAGAAGTTGTTGAAGGAGCAATTGTTCCTGTTGTAATAGCTGGAGGTCCTAAAGTGAACACAAACGAAGAATTATTAGAAATGGTTAAAGATTCCATAGAAGTTGGAGGTGCTGGTGTAGCCTTTGGAAGAAACCTTTTCCAAGCCGAAAACCCTGCAAAAATTACTAAAGCAATTTCAAAAGTTGTTCACAACAATTTAGATATTGAAGAAGCATTGAAACTATTAAATTAAGTTAATACAGGAGAATCATAAGTTGAGTAAAAAATTCGCATGGATTAAAACACCAAATAAATCCTGGGATGGAAAAAAAGAATTGATTACAAGCTCATTAGAATCTGGAATAAATCATGTCTTAGACTTAAAAGACTATGATAACATTAAAAAATTAGGAGACATCAAGGTTGTAAGTCCAGATGGAGATATAGTTTTAGTTGGTATTAATGGTGAAGGAGATGGTTCTAAACAATTGAATGATGATTTTACAAAATCAGAGGACATAGCCATTGCTAAAAAATTAAAATCAGAGAACAAAAAGGTTGCCTCATACATTGAAATCACAGATAAGGGATACGAGGAGTTTGCTGTAGCTATTGGAAAAATAGTAGATTATATAATTCTTCTTGCCAAAGATTGGACTGTAATACCTCTTGAAAACATAATAGCCGAGCTGGGAAAAGAAAACACAAAAATAATAGCTTATGTTGAAAATCAGGAGGAAGGGCAGTTAGCTATTGAAACCTTAGAAATTGGTACTGATGGAATCATATTCGAACCAACAAGCTTTAATCAAATTAAAGAAATAGCTAAAATCATTGAAGATAGCAGTTCAAGTCATTATGATTTAAAAGATGCTGTAGTAACAGATATTAAAAGTCTTTCTTCTGGAGATAGAGTTTGTATTGACACAAGTTCAATGTTAAACATTGGAGAAGGAATGCTTATAGGCTCATATTCAAAAACAATGTTTTTAATTCATAGTGAAACATTAGAAAGTGAATATGTTGCTTCAAGACCATTTAGAGTTAATGCTGGACCAGTCCAAGCTTATATAATGGTTCCCAACAATAAAACAAGATATCTTAGTGAAATTGAAACTGGAGATGAAGTTTTAGCTGTTGATAAAAATGGGAACACACGAACAGTTATTGTTGGAAGAGTCAAAATAGAAAAAAGACCATTAATGCTTATTGAAGCAGAATATGAAGATTTAAAAATCAGGACTTTGGTTCAAAATGCTGAAACAATACGATTAGTGAATTCCGATGGAGAACCTGTCTCTGTTTCTGATCTTAAAATTGGAGATAAAGTAAAAATCCATATTGATGATAATGCCCGCCATTTTGGAATAGCTATTAATGAAACAATAATTGAAAAATAGACCCAACTTTTTAAAAAACGGGAAATAACGGAGACTTCGTTTCTTAAGTTCCTCACTTTATTCAAAACCAAAGATTTCCCTAAATTCTTTCGTTTCGCTCAAGAATAAACGGAAACTCTGTCCTAAGTTTCTCATTTAATTCGAAACAAAGTTGGATCAAAAATTTTTTTTATTATATGTATGATTAGAACAACTTTTTAATGGGAATTCCACTCCCTAAATTCTTCAACTATTTAAGAAAGACTCCTGCTTTCATTTTTTCTAAATTGCTTACTACACGATGTAAATCGTTTGAAGGAATACTAATCATAATTTCTGTAGGATTAATACTCATATTACCTCTTGCTCCAGCCTCACCAAAGCCATAAGTTAATTTTCCAGTTACATAAGGTGTCGCGACCATTGAACTACAAATTGGTCCTGAATCAGCTCCAATTGATTTTTCACCAGAATCATAAGAGTTAGCATGGAGTATTTCCATTCCTTGATCTGCATTACATACCACAAAAATCACATCTGGCTTAAAATCCACTTTATCAAGAGGACCAAATGATATTGTTTTGAAAATACCTGGTTTTATATTTTTATTTTTATCCCAAGACCTTTGTGCTGCATAAACACTATCATACGCTCCCATATTGACTAAAAATTCAAGACTTAGCATTTCCCTGGAAAATTCGTTTTGATTTTGTATTCCTGTAAATATTGAACCTCCCATACACAACTGTTCTTCAGAACTTGAATAAAATATTTCCCCATTCAAAGCTTTTTGAAGTTTTTTACAGAAAGTAGTTTTCCGATCTTCCTTATTAATATTATTTGGTTCTTTAACATCCCATTTTATAGCTACAGGAGTTTTTTCTAACTCCAAAAGTTCTTTAAATTTATTATTTAATTCTTTAAAATTCATAACAAAGCCTCACTAACTATTAATCAATTAAATATATTGGACTGCAAAATATAGAGTTTATTTTTCTTTTTTAAAAAGGTTCTTTTAAAGCCCAACAATATATCTGTGGAATTTATATTACTTAAAATAGAAAGTATAATTGATTAAAGTTGGTTTAATTAAGTACAATGCATTTAATAAAAAATAGATAGATGACAACAATGAAGGACAACAATGAAATTATGAAAAAATTGCACCATGCACAAGTAATAAACGAAATAATAGGAAGTAAATGGGGAATATTAATACTTAGAGAATTGCATTTCAATCAAAAAATGGGTTTTAATGAACTTCTAAAATCATTGCCATCAATTAGTTCAAGAACCTTGTCTCTGCAAATCAAAAAATTTTCAAAATTAAGTATGATAGAAAAAAAAGTCTTGGATACCTCACCAATACATGTTGAGTATAAATTAACAGAAAAAGGAAAAGAATTTACTGAAACATTCTATAATTTAATCCAATGGAGTCTTAAATGGAATTTTTAGTTCCAGGACTTTTTTTTTATTAATCAAGTAACCTCTTAACTAAACTATGACCTTTATCAATTCCTAAAGAACCATTAACAACTGAAAATTCATCATAAACCTTTACATCATCAGGTTTGTCTGTGGTTGAATAAATAGTTAAAGGAACAGCATCTCTTGAATGGGTTCTAATAGTTATTGGTGTAAAATGATCTGGAAGAATAGCTATTTTATAGTCTCCATAGTTATTAATGTTATCTAAAATTTGACCCACAATATATTTATCAATTCTTTCAATAGCTCTTATTTTCTCTTCAATGTTTCCATCATGTCCTGCTTCATCAGGTGCTTCAATATGAACAAATTGAATATCTTGTTTTCCTAAATTACATACACTATACTTCCCTTTGGCTTTATAATCTGTATCATAGAATGCTGTTGCACCTGGAACATTTATAATATCTAAACCTGCAAAAATACCTATACCTTTTAATAAATCAACACCAGTGATAACCGAACCTTTAATCCCATAAACATCTCTAAAAAATGGTATCTTTGGTTTTAATCCTTGACCCCAAAGCCAAATCATATTAGCAGGATTTTTTCCTTTTTCAATTCTTTTTTTATTTATTGGATGGTTTTCTAAAACCTCTTTTGATTGTAAAATTAAGTCTTTAATGACTTTACCTTCACCATCTAATTTTAGGTAGCTACTAATATCTTTTCCAATAATATCGTGTGGAGGAACCATATCTACCTTACTAAGAGAAACATCTTTAACAACAAACAAGTGTTTATAAGTTAATCCAGTGCGAAAAATTGGGATAGACTTTAAACTTCGGTTATTATCTAATAAGCTTCCAAACTGATTATTTTTATTAATTAATGAATTATTTAAATGGTCAATGAGAATATTCGCTTCTTTGGAACTAATGTGACCAGCATTAGAACTTTTTAACTTCCCATTTTCCTCAGTTATAAAATTACATCTAAAAACTACATCTTCATCAGAAAGTTTTAGGTTTAAACTTCCTGCTTCAAGAGGACCTCTGCCAGAATAATACTTTAATGGATCATAACCAAAAACTGACATATTGGCAACATCAGAACCAGGTTTTAAAGTCTTAGGAACATTTTTCAATCTTCCAGCTCTTCCTTTTAAGGTTAAATCATCAATATTTGGTTTATCCGCTACTTGAAGAGGAGTTTTTCCATTTAACTCATCCAATCCCCAATCAGCCATCCCATCTCCAATTATTATAATATACTTCATTCTTTAACCATATTATATATTAAATTTGTATTAAATAAACTATATTTAATAAATCTTATATTTAATAGCTATTTAACTATTTTTCTTTAAAATAGCTATTTCCTCTTTTAAATCTTCAATTTCACAAAGAATTTCATTGATGGACTCTTTAACAGGGTCTGGAAGATTTTGATGTTCTTGATCTAAAGCACATTTTCTATTTTCATGAACAATCCTACTTGGAACACCAACAGCTGTAGTTCCTGGAGGAACATCATCTAAAACAACTGCACCAGCACCTATTTTAGATCCGTTTCCCAAAGTTAAATTACCAATTACAATAGCTCCTGCACCAATCACAACCCCACTTCCAACAGTTGGATGTCTTTTTTCCTTAGCTAAGCTGGTACCACCAAGAACAACACCCTGATAAATTATCACATCATCACCAATAATAGATGTTTCACCTACAACAACTCCCATTCCATGATCAATAAAGACTCTTTTTCCAACTTTGACTCCAGGATGGATTTCAACACCAGTGATAAAACGATTTATTTGTGATAGGTATCTTGCTGAAAGACAATTCCCCCTATTCCATAATTTATGAGCTATTAAGTGCATCCAAATAGCATGTAGACCAGAATAACATAAAATTATCTCTGATGTACTCTTAGCAGCAGGATCTCTTAATTTAATCATTGTTATATCTTCTTTCATTCTATCAAACATTTTTATTTTCCACCAATTATTAATTATTTTTAGGATCAATTTTTTCTATCCTAAATTTTACCTCAGTTAAGGTATCTTTATTATTGATTTTAACATCTTTAAAAGTCAAAACAAGTAAAATCACATTATTATATTATCTCCTGTTTCTAATATGATTTATATTATTATAATTGATTCAATATAAATCTTCCCTTTGATTAATAACAGCATATTATAAATCTTTCCCAATTCTTAAAGCACAATATTCTCCACACATTGAACACATATCCTCTTCTTCGACAGAAATCTTCTCCCTATACTTTTTAGCCTTATCAGAGTCAAAAGTTAACTCAAACTGTTTATCCCAATCAAAATTCTTCCTTGCTATGTCCATAGCCATCTCTTTTTCCCATGCTGAACTTAAACCCAATGCAGTGTCTGCTGATTGTGCAGCTATTTTAGAGGCTATAACTCCCTCTTTAACATCCTCCAAAGATGGAAGTGACAAATGCTCAGCTGGAGTAACATAACATAAGAAATCCGCACCAGAATAAGCAGCTAATGCACCACCAATAGCTGAAGTAATATGATCGTAACCCATCGCTAAATCTGTGACAATTGGACCTAAAACATAAAACGGAGCACCATTACAAATTGTCTTCTGAATTTGCATATTTGAAGCTATTTGATTAATTGGAACATGACCAGGCCCTTCAACCATTACCTGGACATTGCTATTTTGAGCTTCTTTAACAAGTGTTCCTAATGTAATGAGTTCTTGTATTTGAGGAATGTCAGTTGCATCATTAATACAACCAGGTCTCAAACCATCCCCTAAACTGAGAGTCACATCATATGCATAAGCTAATTCCAACAAATAACCATAATTTTTGAATAAAGGATTTTCTTCACTGTTATGAACCATCCAGGAAGCTAAAAATGTTCCTCCACGACTTACAATACCCATTAACCTTTGTGAAACTTTAAGTTTATTAATAAGATCTTTATTTATTCCACAATGGAGAGTCATAAAATCAACACCTTCTTTTATCTGATTAGTAATCGCATTGAAGATGTCATCTTCACTCATATCCATTATAGACCCATCCCTATTTTTTGCAGTTACAGCTGCCTCATATATTGGTACTGTGCCTATTGGCACATCCACCACGCCCATAATTCTTTTTCTAAACTCTTTAAGGTTTGAACCTGTACTTAAATCCATTAAAGCATCAGCACCATACCTAATAGCTGTTTCAGCTTTTTCAATCTCAACTTCCAAATCCTCCATTCTTGAAGATGAACCAATATTAGCATTTACCTTAGTTGAAAGCCCATTTCCAATAGGACATGATTTAGTGTTTCTATTAACATTTTTAGGTACTACAATTCTTCCATCAGCTATATTTTTAGTGAACTTATTAAAATCCATATTTTCCGTTGCAGCAATCTTTTCATACTCTTTATCAAGAGTTCCTTTTTTAGCATCTTCAATTAAAGTCAAATTCCATACCTCCCTTAAACGAATATTTCCTTAATATCTATATGATGATGTTTAGTAATCATAAATTCAAACAGCAGTAAATCAATTAATATAATTAAAAGTATAAAATACTTTATAAAAAAAATATTAATAAAATAAAGAAAAACTTTGTTTTTCTAACTTATAAAATCAAAGATTTTATAATTAAAGATAATCGAAGATTATCTAACTTCAAAACGAAGAATTAATTCTTCTAAATTGAAAAATAAATTTTCAATAATAAAAAAATTTTGAATTGTTAAAGAAAATCGAAGATTATCTAACTCCAAAGATTATCTAACTTCAAAATAACATTATTTATATTAAAACTATTTTATTATTAGGATTATAAATATTTTGTTAAGAATAATTTAAATCTTATAAATAAATCCATTTCTCATATTCAAATATTTTTAAATAAAAAATTAATTAATCAATAATTATACTTTTAATGAAGCTTAAAAAACTTAATTTCATAAAACATTATCAGTAGTTCGTAAAGTGTTTATGTATTTTTTGTGTTTTCAGTGTTTTGTGAATTTTTTATTTTGCGAACTACTGATTATTATAATTATTGAGAATTAAAATTGAGGGAACAAAATTGTAGTGACTAAAAATATAAGTTGAAATATTAGTAAAATAGCTAAAAATCAATGTACAAGTGGAAAAATTGTAAATGATATATTAAAGAATTTAAGAGCAAGCTAATTGAAAAAGTAAGAAAGTGAGTGAAAATAAAATTAGAATACCATTCAAAATATTATAAAATTATTGAAATATTAAAAAAAGAAATATTATAAAAATAGATTTTTTTTATAATCAATCAGATAACTAACACATTAAATAATTTATTCAATATAGTTAACATTATCAACTTCTTCTTGAGGAACTCCAGATTCACTTGCACCTTCTTTTCCTATAGAAACAGCTACAAGTGGATTAAAACCAGCTGGAAGTTGGAGTTCTTTAATTAATTCATCTTTCCCTGATGTTTGAAATGCGAATGTTGGACTGGCTAAATAACAATTACCATAACCAAGACCAGTTGCAGCCAAAATCACATTTTCAGCAGCAGTTGAAGCTGTTAATCCCCCAAAAATATTTTCAGCTGGAGCCGAAAAGAAAACTAATAATGGAGCATTGTATAATGGATTATATCCTGGTGTGTTAGCTCTTTCAACTAAAAAATCATTACCAGAATTTTTCATTCCATCTATTGTAAATTCATTTATTTTTTTTAAAAGTTCTTTATTAGTCACAACAGTGATTTGGAAGGATCCTGCTTTAGGTGCCTTTTTTCCAGCATCAATTATAATATCTAAATCTTTTTCATCTACTTCATCAGATAAATAGTTTCTTACACTTTTTCTTTTATTAATCACTTCAAATATATCCATTTTATCATCTCTGAAAATTTCCATGTAGTTCCATTAAATATTCACTAAAAAAAAATATGGTGAACCCATATTTAAAGACCTGTTTTATTGACAATTGTTGATGCAACATCTTCAGATGTTTCAAATGGGAAATCATCGGCAGATAAAACTTTTCCTGCATCTGATGCTTTTAAAACAACATTCCCTGATTTGCATTTAGTATTAGAACCATCGGGTAATGCATTGAATAGTTCATCTGGAGTTTTAATAGGAAATTTAGCTTCTTTTAATGCATTAACAATTTGTTCATGTATCTCTTCTTTCACTGACATATTTTGCCTCCTCTTTTTATATTTTTAAATCATATAGAACAATTAAAATTGTAATATTCATTTTTATTAGAAAAACTTTAAATGCTCTAAAGACAATTTATGTATGTAATATAATATACTTTATGGTCATTAAAATATACTTGTGTGTATTGTTATGACTAAAATTTCTTTAATTGAAATAAGTAAGTTTTCTTCTATTGAAGAATTCAAATAGGGAATATTGAGTAATCAGTAATTTCTATCTTTAAATATTATTATAAAGTTAAAAATAAATTAGATAGAAATAAAAGGAGAATAAAATGAAAAAAGACGATAGGAAAGAAAAAAATCTTGAAAAAATAAATGATGTGATTAATCATGATGATAGTAAAACCATCTTTGAAATGAAAGACATGATTAAAGGAATTCAAATAGATATTAAAAACCTGATTGAAAATTTTAATGAAGAATATTTGAATATTATGTACTTAAATCTTAAAAACGAGTTCATAAGATCTATGAATAGTCACATGATTGATATTGTAGATCTTGAGTTAGAAAGAAGAATGGTGAAAGATTGTGATATGAAAGAGACTTGTAAAGATATTTTTAAAAAATATTTAAAAAAACATACAACTGACTTAAATCCTGATAATTTGACATTAGAAAAGATAAATAAAAGTAAAACAGAATTAAATTCCTTGAAAAAGAACATTAAAAAAGAAGGCTGTAAAATATGTTTTGATGAAGTATCCAGTATGTTTAAAAATCAAATGAACTTAATTAAATCATTTAAAATCTACGATAGTCAAAAGGATGAAGACCAGAAAAAAATAGCTGAAATTGATGAAAAAAAGATAGTTGCCGATGTTTTGGATCCTATATCTCATGAAAAACGATTAAAAATCCTGAAGGCAGTGGCTTTCGAGCCTCATAGTTTTTCATCCCTTTCTAATTTAACTAATTTGAAAGGAGGAAATCTTATTTTCCATATAAACAAACTGATAAATAATGATTTAATATTTCAAAAGCAAAACCATGGAGAATATATATTAACAACAAAAGGATTTAAAACCATTCAAATAGTTCTAAATATGGAATAGCTAATTTAAGATTAAGGAATTTTTATAAATATTATAATCATTTTGGAAAATTTTAATAATTAATATATATTTTATTTAAATTTAATTTAAAGATATAATTAAATTAATTGATAAACATAACCATAATGACTATAAAATAATTCTTTAAAAATGGATTTTATTATTTTTAAAAAATAAGTTTTTATCCTCAAAGATTAAATTTTTTAAAAAAGTTTAAAATGTCTTTAAATCGGGTTTAAATAATTTTAAGAGCAATTTTTTAATAAAAATTTTTAATAAAATGTTATAAAAAATTGGCAAAATACTATAAAAAGATATATTAATCAAACAACTTAATTTAATTTTTTAACTGTGTAAGAAACAAGAGTTAAAATAGGAAGTTCTATTAGAGGAGCTATTACAAGGGATAAAGCTATTAACGGCTGGTTTGGAAAGGCAGTAATTGCAATAGCTAAGGATATTGGTGAATTACGAGCTAAAGTTGTTAAAGTTAAACTTACATAATCAGAATAATCCATACAAATAACTATTTTCACTAAACGGACCAAAATAAAATTAACTATAAAAAACAATGTAAATGGAATTAGTAAAATTATGAAAACCCATGAATTATTGGTTAATAACTCTCCCTCTGACGAAAACATTGTAAAAATAGCTAATGATAATGAGATAATAGCTATTAATTCAAAAATATTTGATAAATTGTCATTAATACTGATAAAATATTTTATAACTTGAGATAGGATAAATGGTATGATTATAACTGAAATAATTGTTTCAATTAAAAGATTAAAATCAAAACCACTTAAAATACCTGTAAACAAGAATATATAAACTGGTAATAGGATTAACTGAAATAACAAATTTAAAGGTAAAATTGAAAGACTTAATTTCACATTTCCTTTAGCTAAATCAGTGAACATTAAATACCAATCTGTGCATGGAGTTACTAAAAGCATTATAAAACCAATCCACAAATTCATCCACTGATTTAAGAAGATATAACCTAAAATATAGCTTAGTATTGGAGTCCATACAAAATTTATTAAAATAGCTAGTTTTATGAATTTGAGGTTTATAAATTCTTTTCTAAAGTTTTTTAAGGGTATGTTTATGAACAATGAAAAAAGCATTAATAATAAAAATGGGATGGTGAAATTTCCTGAAATATTTGAGATCAAAGAGTTTTGACTTAATAGAAAACCAGATATTATAGCTGTTGGCAATAATATTATTTGTAGTTTCTCGTTCAACTCCATAAAATTCCACAATCCATTAATGATATTCTGATGAGATTCAAATTGAATTAGCTATTTAAAACCTAACTTCTTTTTTAAGGTTTTTATAATCTCAAATTCCTCTTCAAATTCAGGTGAATTTCCATAACCACAGTTAGGACAGTGAACAGTTGAACATCCACTTTTTCCACAACCCTCACAACCTTTATCTACTTTTTTTTCATCAAATTCATACCCACACATACGACATTCCATTATTCTTATTTATATTTCTATCATATATACTATCTCCTTATGAGAGGCTCTTGCACAATTATTTTTGTTCAATTAATATTTAAATTAAATTGAACAATATTAAATATATGAATTACTAATTAAAAAATTTTTAATAATATTTTATTAAAATATATTTTGTTCATTGAAAGCAGAGCTACTGAAAATCCTTCGGATTTTCATATAAGAGAGCTTCTATAAACTTAATTTAAACATATATTGATATGATGTTCTGTTATTATTTTCATTTTTTCATTGAAAAATTCGCATATTTTTCTTTTTAAGGCTAATTTCATCGCTATTTTTAGGGATTTTCCCCAATTTTTTTCATAGCTATCGCTAAGCGGAACAAATTTCCTTTAGTAATCTTGGTAATTGAATTATAGTTAAATGCTGTGCATCCAATTTTTTAAAAAAAATTGATTAAAAATAGTTTCTCATTATTTTTTTT
>JAITGU010000169.1 GCA_031280375.1 Candidatus Methanovirga procula
TTTAAAGAAGTTATATAAGACTATTGAAAGTATTGAAATTTATTTAGACCTTCAAAGAATTAAATGGGATCAAAATCATGGAAAAATTATTTCACCCACTGAATTTTTTACATAGTCCACATTTTATAATCTGACCATTTTTAAAAGTATGGTTTCAGGACAGGTATTTAGTAATGGTTTGTTCGCTCATACATTAATAATTTTATTTTTGTCATTAATCAATATAAATGTTTTCATAATTACATATTTACTTATACTTATTTATATTTATTTTTGTATATCTTCAACTATTTCAATTTAAACTATATAACTGTTTTCATGATTTTGCTATAAATTTATCAAATTTTTTTATTGAAAAAGCAGTATTTATTATTTAAATTATTCAAAATAGTATTTTTAAAAATAAAGATAATTATAAAACATGACTTCTGAAAATCAAGATATAATCATAGATTTACTAAAAATAATAGATTAAATATGTTTATTGAATATAAGTTCATCTCAACTTCTTTAAACTATATTTTCTTTAAACATAGATCCTTTAAAATATTAACCTCAAATACCAGTTTTTCTTAAAGCAAACAAACTTTTAAGTTCTTCATTATTCATCTCAGTTACAAAATTCTCCCCTGTTCCAACGGTAATTCCAGCTAACTCTTTTTTATTTGATAAAATCTTATTTATTTCCTCTTCAAAAGTTCCACTACTTATAAATCTATAAACCATGACATTTTTCCTTTGTCCGATTCTATAAACACGATCAGTAGCCTGATTCTCAACAGCTGGATTCCACCATAAATCATAATGAATCGCATTAGTAGCAGCTGTTAAATTTAAACCTGTTCCACCAGCCTTAAGAGAAACGATCATTATTCTTAACTCTGGATTATTTTGAAAATCATCGATCATTTTATCATGTGATTTACATGTGAGTCCACCGCGATAAAATAGTATATTCATATTAAAGTGTTTTTCAAGTAATTCTACCATTATATTACCCATTTGAACAAATTGTGTGAAAATAACGGATTTTTCTTTATTTTCTTCAATATTTTCTAAGATATCGATTAACATTTCCATTTTACCAGATTGTTTAATAGAAAATTTTTTAGACTTAGTGAACTGAGATGGATGATTACATATTTGTTTTAAGGAATTAATCAACTTTAAAACCAATCCTTTTCTCTCAATGCCTTCACTATTTTGAATTTCATTTAAAACCGTGTCAATTGTTTTTTGGTATAGTGTAGCTTGATCTTTAGTTAAATAACAATAGCATTCATTTTCTAATTTATCTGGTAAATCATCTATGATGGTTTTATCTGTTTTCAATCGCCTTAAAATGAATGGAGAGGTTATTTTTTTAAATTTTTCTAAAATATCTAAATCCCTATCTTTTTCAATTGGGTTTATAAAATCGGCTTTAAATTTTTTATGACCTTCCAAATAGCTTTTATTAGTAAAATCAAATATACTCCAATAATCAGTCAATCTATTTTCAACAGGAGTACCTGTTAAAGCTATTCTATGTTCAGCCACTAATTTTTTAATAAGCTGAGTTTGTTTTGATCCAGGGTTCTTAATATTCTGTGCTTCATCAACAACAATTAAAAACCATTTTTTTCCTCCAAATATTTCAAAATCAGCTCTAATCATACCATAAGATGTTATTATAATATCTGTCTCTGGATCAATATCTCGATTATTTCCGTGATATATAATAGAAGTTAAATTTGGTGTGAATTTCTTAATTTCATTCTCCCAATTTAAAAGAATAGCTGTTGGAACTATAACCAATACTTTTTTATCGTTTAGATAATTATTATTTTTAAAATGTAATATTGTAGTTAATATCTGTAAGGTTTTACCAAGCCCCATATCATCAGCAAGAATGCTTCCAAAGTTCATAAAAGTGTTTTGAACAAGCCAGGAAAAGCCTCTTTTTTGATATGGTCTTAGAGTTCCATTAATATTTTCTGGTAAATCAACATCTTTGTAGTTCTCTATTTCATCCATTACTCTTAAAAAGTAAGAATCAATATTAACCTCCATATCTCCATAGGATGAACTTAAAACAGTTTGTAGGATCTCATTATTTTTTAATTTATTAGGCATTTTTTAATTTTTTTAGATATAATATCTGTTTCTTTTTCATTAATTCTGTATAATTTATTATTTAATCTAATAAATGATGGAGAACCTTTAACTAATCTCTTAAATTCATTAAAACTGATTTTATTATCTCCCATAGCTATTTTCCAATCAAAATCAACAAGATTTTCCAAATTTAAAATTCCTTCTTTCATCTTCGTTTTATTAAGTTTTTTTGAAGGTTTTAGGTCCATGCTGATTTTAGGAATAGTCACTTCCTCCAAGGTCTTCGGTAATTGAACCTTAAAATTCAAAATCTTTAAGTTAGGCAAAATTTCAAAGTAGAACTCATCGAAAAAATTTAAATCAAAGGTTAATATTTCACCATCATTTATTAAATTATTCAATTGTGGGAAATATTCACTAAGTAAAACAAGATCACTAAATAGTTTAACCCTATCATAGAGCTTATATCTTTTTAATCCATATTTAACAGGTTTATTATCTTTTAATTTTATATCAGCAGAAAATAAATCATTTTTTCAGTTAAAATTAAGTAAACATCTCTTTCATTTTCAAAAGACAGTAATTTAGAAAGCCATTCGTTTATTTTGATTAATCTACTACTTTCATGATAAAAATCATGTTTAATAACCTTGTTATTAAAGAATAGTTTAAAAACATCCTCATTTTTTAAATTACTAAAGCTTTTAGCAGAATTTTAATGTATAAATAAAGATATGAAAATTCCACATAAAATCTTTGTTTGTTCAGCTTGTGAAATCTCCTTGTTATCAAAAAGTATTAAGTCTTTAGGACAGTTAATAGCTATTTCATTGAAAATATTTTCAATTTCTTCATTGAATAATGTAGGAATCCATCTACAAAAATAAAATCCATCGAAGGTTTCTAACAATTCAGGGACAATAGCTATTTTCTCTACAAGCTTCTTTGAAAATTTGTAAACCATGTAAGAAAATTGTATAGAATAATCGTACTGATTTATTAGTGTTTCTGGCATTTCAAAAAGAAACTCATAAAAAAGGAAAGATGGATAAAATATAGATGAATTATTATCTCCAACACTGTAATTATTAAAACTTGAGACATATTCTACTTCATAGTTTTTATTCAATCTAATTTGTAACTTTTTTATATTCAAAGGCTTGTCCCATTTCATTTTAAACAATTTTTCCCTAAACTCTACTTCACTTTCACCATCCATTTTAACTATAAAAGGTTCAAAATTAAGATTTAATGTTTCTCCCATAACAAAATTATTCCTACTTTTTGACCAATGGTTCATATTTGTAAACAATATCCTTTTAAAATCTCTACTAAAAAACTCTGGATTTTTTGATAAAAAACTTTCAATTGTTTTTTTCATATTTGGAATATTACGAAGATAATGGTTGAGAATATTTACATTAATGTGTTTATCCTCATAGATTTCAGAACCCATATCTTCTTCATAATCTTCATTATTACTATCATTTTTTAAATGATCTTCAAAAGAATTAATATAGACTAATTCATTATTTCCTACAATAACATTATCTTTTGATGAATTTCCCTTGATAATATCTTTATATTTTTTAATTTGATAAATATTAGTTTCAATATAAGGATTAAGAATTTCTAATAAGTCTAAACCACGAATTTCAAAAAGAAGCTTAGGATTTCTATTAATTTCAACACCGAACATGTGAAATAAAATCATCACATGCTCACAACCATTTTTTTCACAGGCACAAGATGAATCTAATTGATCAAAAGAATCAGGGATTAGTTGAATATTTTTTGCCAATAACTCATTGTAAAGCTCTTTTGAAAATTCATTTTTTAACAACTCTATCAAGTATAGTGGAGAAGTTTCAATTAAATTTTTAATTATTTTCCTTTCTTTTTTAGAAAATTTTTTAATTTGAATATATGGTTCAACTCTTCCAGAAATATCCATATCATACATTTTACATTGGAGTTTATTACAATTCATAGCCCGATTTAAATCAAGCTCATTGTCTTCATAATAGTTCTGTCCAAAATCATAAGCTATTTTCAATTCTTTTTTGTCTGCTAATTTAAGCCATTTTTCAGCCCACCAGTTCATGATATTTTCCCATATTATAATCAATTATATTCATTTTAATACTTAGTTAGTGATATTCAATAAGTTTAAGGATTCAATAAGCGATAAATAAAAAATTATTGATAATGATCATTGATATAAATTAATGATTAAATAAAATTAATATTATTAATTACATATTATATTTATTAATGTGTATTGTTATAAATTATAAGTTGATTCAATATAATAAATAATAATTATAAGAATAATTAATAATAAAATGTTTATACGATGGTAATAAACAAATGATTATAAATTAATAAAGTATTATTGATATAAGATTGAAGTATTAATTGACATGATTATTTTACTTTAAATTTTATTTAATTAAACCGTGTATTTTTGATGTAATTAACTTTAAGTTATTTAATAATAAAATAAATTATTTTTAAGTGATATTTTTAAACAGAGAATAAATTCTTCTAAGTTGAAAATAAATTTTCAACAATAGAATATTATATAGGGTTGTCAAAAAGTGTGGAGGTTTTCATGAAAATCCATGTTTTATATAAACGAAAATCAAAGATTTTCTAAATTATAAAATCAGAGATTTTGTAATTAAAGAAACCATGAAAATTGAAAACCCTCCACAAAAGTTTACAACCTCATTATATAAAAAAATTCATTAATTAAATTATTAATACCAAGGACATAACTAATATATTTTTAA
The DNA here is from genome assembly GCA_031280375.1 of Candidatus Methanovirga procula. Lineage (GTDB taxonomy): Archaea > Methanobacteriota > Methanobacteria > Methanobacteriales > Methanobacteriaceae > Methanovirga > Methanovirga procula. The sequence goes on from JAITGU010000169.1 coordinate 4,893, forward strand.
CTAAAGAATAGTTTTAAACTAAAAAAATATTTAAACTAAAGGGGAAATAATGAGTTTGGAAAAAAAAGAAATCATGAATCTTTTAGATAAGTATGATAAAGATGAAATAACAATAGCTACACTTGGAAGTCATACATCATTACATATTCTAAATGGTGCTAAAGAAGAAGGTTTTAAAACTGCTGTTGTATGTGAAAAAGGAAGAGAAATCCCTTACAAAAGATTTAATGTAGCAGATGAATATATTTTAGTAGATAAATTTAGTGATATTGTAAACACTGATATTCAGAAGAGATTACAAGAATTAAATAGTATTATTATTCCTCATGGTTCATTTGTTGCTTATGCTGGTCTTGATGAAATTGAAAATGATTTTACGGTTCCTATGTATGGAAATCGGAATATTTTACGATGGGAAGCTGAAAGGGATCTTGAAAGAAAGTTATTAGTTGAGGAAAATATTAGAATTCCTAAAAAGTACGATAAGCCAGAAAATATTGATAGATCAGTGATGGTTAAGTTTCCTGGAGCAAGAGGAGGAAGAGGATATTTTGTAGCATCTTCTTACGATGAATTTGATCATAAAATCAATGATATGAAATCAAGAGGATGGATAGAAGATGAAGATATTGAAAAAGCACATATTGAAGAGTATGTTGCTGGTTGTAATTATTGTATCCATTATTTCTACTCTCCACTAAATGATGAGGTTGAGTTAATGGGTATGGACAGTAGATATGAATCAAGTATCGATGGTGTTGTAAGAATCCCAGCTAAAGATCAATTAGATATTAACTTTGAACCATCATACTTAATCACTGGTAACCATCCTGTTGTAATGAGAGAGTCTCTACTTACTCAAGTGTTTGAGATTGGAGATAGGTTAGTAAGATCAGCTAATAAATTAGTTGCTCCTGGATTAAATGGTCCGTTTTGTATGCAGACACTTGTTAATGATGAACTTGAAGTAATCGTGTTTGAAATTAGTGCAAGAATTGATGGTGGTACTAATTCTTTTATGGATGGTTCTCCTTACAGTTATTTAAGATATGGTTCAGGGATGAGTATGGGAAGAAGGATAGCTCTCGAAATAAAGGCGGCTATTGAAAAAGGAGAATTAAACAAAATAATTACTTAATTAAAATAATAAAATATAAAAATAGAAAACTTTATTATTAGATTATACTAAACATTTTATTTAATGGATATATAATATTTAATAAATAATACTTAATAAAATTTGTAATTTAATTATTATGTAGAATAATATGAAATATGTAGAAGATATTTAGATAAACCATTAGATATAGAAGACATTTAAAAGAAAATATTAGGATGAATTTAATACAAAGAATAAATTAACGAGAACAGAATAAATCAGTGAGGTACAACAATGAATAATGTAAATATTAAAGAAGGAGAGGTAATGAACTTAGCAAATAAAAACATAATATCTATTCCTCCAACTACAAATATTAAAACTGCTGTTACTACTATGGTTAAAGAGGAATTTAGAAGATTGCCAATAACAGATGCGGGTTCAGGCAAATTACTTGGAATATTAACCTCTATGGATGTTATAAGCTTTTTAGGTGGTGGAAGTAAATACAACCTAATGGCAGAAAAGCACGAAGATAATTTCTTATCAGCTATTAACGAATCAGTTAGAAAAATAATGTCTGATAATGTTAAACATATTACAAACGAGTACTCACTTAAAGACACCTTAGAGTATATGGTTAAAGAATCGGCTGGTGCTGTTCCAATTTTGAATGATGAGGAAAAAATTGTTGGTATAGTTGCTGAAAGAGACTTCATAATAGCAATGGCTGGAGTCTTTACAGATGAGTTAATTCAAGATGTAATGACAACAAAGTTAATAACCACCACTCCAGGAACACCAATAGAAGGGGTTTCAAAAATAATGGTTAGAAACAGTCTTAGAAGACTTCCAATAGTTGGTAAAGAAAAAGATATACCTAAAATCAACGATGAAAAATTAGTTGGAATAATGACTTCAACAGACCTTTTAAGGTTCCTTGGAGATAGTGATCTATTTAATAATCTATCAACAAACAGCACAATAGAAATTTTAAACTCAAAAGTCTCTGATTTTATGATTAATGATGTTTTAACTGTTGAACCACTGATGAGAATTGGAGATCTATGTGACTTTTTTATTAAAAATAATGTTGGTGGAATTCCTGTTGTTAAAGACCAAGAATTAGTAGGAATAATCACTGAAAGAGACATTTTAGAAGCTATTTATAATAATAGTTAATAGCTATTCAACTTATACTTTAAACTTCATAATTAATTTTTAATTAACATCTAATTAAATAAAACTTAAAATAAAATAATATTTATTTAAAAAGCCCATTACTTACAAAAATTATGTCAAGGACTATATTTTAAAATATTTATGAAAATACTGGAGGAGTTTCTATAGAAATTAAAAACATTTGTTCCCAAGATCTGATCTTTATAGATAAAGACAGAAATATCTGCGATGGACTAAGATTAATGAGAAAAAATAAGATTTCAAAACTTCTTGTAATAAACAATAACAAAAAGGAATTAGTTGGAATAGTCACTGAAAAAGGAATAGCCATTAAACTAAGTTCATCAAAATACGAAAGTTTGCCTCCATCACATTTCCATATCTCCACAGTAATGACAAAAGATGTTATATCTGTTGAAGAAAATATGAGTGTTATAGATGTTGCTCAAATATTGATTGACAATAATATTGGTGGAGTGCCTGTTTATTCTTCTAATAAGCTTGTTGGCATTGTAACAAAATCTGATTTAATTGATACATGTAAAGGAAAAGCTTATGAAAGAATATTCGTAGAAGATGTTATGAACAAGGACATAATATCTGTATCAACTAATGATAGACTTGTTCATGCAAGAAGATTAATTTTAGATTCTAATATAGGTAGAGTTTTAGTTAAAGATGAAGATGAATTAGTTGGTATATTAACTTCTAAAGATATTGCCAATGCATTTATTACATTTAAGAAAAAAGTTCCTGAATCTCATCAAAAAGCACAAATTAAAAACCTACTTGTTAACGATATAATGACATCTAATTTAGAGAAAATAAAATTGAACACATCAACATCTGAAGTTGCAGATAAAATGTTATCAATAGGATTTAATGGTTTACCAGTTGTTGGAGATAAAAATGAACTTCTTGGATTAATTACAAAAACGGACTTGTTAAATCTTTTAATTGATTTAGAAAAATAATATCTAATAAAATAATATACAATCTAAAAACATATAAAATATGAGAGAGTACTTAAATGAAGTCCATAGCCTTTCTAGGACCTAAAGGAACTTTCACCCACGAAGCCGCGTCTTCTTTAGGAGGAAATTTACACTCTTATTGTTCAATACCTACAGTCTTAAAAGCAGTTGAAAATGGAGAATGTGATATATGTGTTGTTCCAATAGAAAATTCTATTGAAGGTCCAGTTGGAATAACATTAGACTTGCTTGTACATTCAAAACTCCACATTCAAGGAGAAATAGTGCTTCCTATTGACCATAACTTAATATCTAAAAAAGGCAATAAGATTTCAGACATTAAATATGTTTATTCACATTCACAAGCATTAGCACAATGTCAAAATTACCTTGAAAAAAAGAGAATGAAGCCTCTTTTCACATTAAGCACAGCTGCCGCCGTGAAATTAATAGGTGACAAAGATAATTCTGCAGCTATTGGAACCTTAAAATCAGCTGAATTATATAATTTAAATGTCCTTGATAATGATATTCAAGACACCATGAATAATGAAACACGATTCATTATTTTATCAATGAATAAGGCTTTAAAATCTGAAAATAACAAAACTTCTATTTTATTTGAAACTTATCAAGATAATCCAGGTGAACTTTATTATATTTTAGGATTTTTTGCTAACAATGATATAAACCTAACTAAAATTGAATCAAGACCTCAAAAAGAAAGATTGGGAAAATATATTTTTTTCCTTGACTTTGAAGGTCACGAAGATGATAAAACAGTTGAAAAGATCTTAGATAAAATAAAGAAAAAAACTTATTTTATGAAAGTCTTAGGATCATATCCTATTAAGATATAAAGAAATTTGAAAGTTAAGATATCAGGAACTTAAGATTAGATAATTTAAGTAGGAATTTAAATATTTTAGAAGATTTAAGATATTTAATATGATTTATTTTCAATTATAGTCATTATGGTTATGTTTATCAATTATTATTAATTTATCTTATAAAATATCTTTAAATTAAATTTAAATAATATATATTAAATTACCAAAAATCAAAGATTTTTGTAATTATGAAAATCCAAAGGATTTTCAGTAATCCAAAGGATTTTCAGTAATCCAAAGGATTTTCAGTAATTTTTTAATTTTACAAAATGACTATATAAACTTAAATTAAAACCTACTAATCCAAACCAATGCATTTATGTACTTGAGGAATTGTTAAAACCTCAACATATTTTCCACAAGTTTCAGAAAGCTCTAAAACTTTCTTTTCTTTTCCTTTCCAATGAACAATAGGACTTGATGGTTGAATAATTAAAGGAACACTATTATCAGTTATTATTTCAGACAATCTTATTACAATATCCTCAACATCATCAATTCTCGTTGATGGAAGAACAACAAGTTTACAATAAACACTAACCTTCTTTCTAATTAATAATTCTATAGACTTCAATTCATTTTCAAAGATATCAGTATTTATTGTATTAAAATGTTCTGGAAGTTTAATATCTACAGAAGCATAATCAATGCCATTAAGTAAATTTATTTCTCTGTAAAGCGATCCATTAGTCTCCAATAATGACTTTATTTTACTATTTTTAGTATTAATTTTAGAAATAACTTCATTAATAAACTCAGGATATAATGTTGGTTCACCACCAGTGAAAGATATTGAATGTAAATCAGGAGTCATAAGCTCATCAATTTTGTTTACCACGTCTGTAGTAGTTAACAAGCCTCCAAAGTTTTTATCTTTACTATTCAATGTATCACAGTATTTACAATCTAAATTACACCCTGAAAAACGGACAAAAATTTGTCTTCTTCCTATAAGCGTTCCTTCTCCTTGAATACTTGAAAATATCTCTGAAATTGGCGATTTCATGCTTATTCCTTGTTAAATAATTAATAATCAATAGAAAAACAAGCTACTAGTCATTTAGATTTTTAAAATGCTAAATAGCAAATTTTTCAATTGATTCTTCTATTTCTCTAATTATCTCTGTATTACCACTATTTTTCACTCTTTCTAAGTTTTCTTGATAGACAAAAAGATTAGATAAAAACTCTTCAATAGTTTTAGTGCTTATATCACGACTCATCATACCATAACCTAATTTTTCAATATAAAAAGCATTAAGTAATTGTTCAAAGTTTCCTTTAGCTGGAATACTATATATTGGTTTTTTAAGATAAATAGCCTCTGTTATTAATGAAAATCCACCATTCGTTATGATCGCCTTACAATTCTTCATATCATCATATATTTTTGTTTCATTAAACTTTCTAAAAGTTAAATTTGAGTCAATTTTATCCTGATTAAAACCATATATTACAAATTTCTCATCAACTTTTTTCAAAGAGTTTAATAATTTTTTATTGGTTTGACTTGTTTGATATACAAAAATATAATTTCCATAGCTTGGTTTAAGTCGCATGATATCATCACGAATAATTGGAGGATAAATAACAACTTTTTCTGGGTTTTTCACTTCTGGATAAAAAAAGCTGGTAAGAATATATTTTTTTGGTCTTATCATGAATGATTTTATAACACCTTTACTTTTCAACATTTCTGTTTGAGAGTTTTTAGGATAATCAACCTTTGTCTTGGTAATCATATGTATATTATCAACACTTAAAATTGGAATATTAAGCAGTTTAGCTAAGATATTTGAATAATTTTCAAAATCTGTGATTATGATATTTGGTTTCAATTTTCTTGCTTTTCTATATAAAATAGCATAATTCTCTTTAAGATGTGATGGTGTATCTTTAATAGCTTTGTAAAGTGTTTTTCTATTTTTTACACTATTATCCTGATAAACTGTATTAAATCCACCTATCTCATAAACATTATCAAATTTTTCACTTAGATATTTATATGCTCTATCACTTGAGAAAACATAAACATCATATTTTTTCAACAATTCTTCAATAACAACAGCACTTCTGATAGCGTGTCCTAAACCCTCTCCACAAACAGAGTAAAATATCCTTTTATTATCCTCTAAAGATACTTCATCCGACTTATCATAAGTAATTTGGAAATCACTGACTCCTTTATTTATTACATTGCTAACCTGCTTAACATTAGTTTCAGATTTTCTTAAGTTATGAATATGGTTTATCACATCATCTTCTTCAATTAAGGGTTTATAGTGATCAAAAGAGTAATCTATTTCCTCAAGATAAGTTCTTATTTTTCTAAAATCATTTATCGTGCTCTTAGTATATTGTTTTGTAAGCTTATATAATCCTTCTTCTTCTAATCTACGTGTTGACACATAAACTTTAGCACTTTTAAGAACTTTAAAAGTATTATTCTTAGCTATTCTTTCAATGTAATCTGTATCTTCCCCAAAATTAAGTGTTTCATCAAAGCCCCCATGCTCCTTATGTAATTTATTCTTAGTGATTATCCCATAACAACCTGCTCCATGAGGTTTTATTTTTTCAAAAGCTATCATGAACCAATTTGCTATATCATGAAGTAATTTATCTCTGATTTTTTCAGATAGTGGGCTCATTAATGTAATGCCAATATCCACATCTTTAGTTTCAAACTCATCAATAACATTCTCAAGATAGTTCTCTGTAAGTTCTAAATCTGCATCTAAAAAAAGTAATTTATCTCCTTTAGCTATTTCAGCTCCCTTATTTCTACCAATCCCAGGAAGCCCCCCATCAACAATTTTACAATTGTAATTCTCTGCAATAGCTATTGTAAAATCATTGGAATTAGCATCCGCGATTATTATTTCATAATCATTAAATTCTTGTGATTTAATACTCTTTAAAAGTTTAGGAAGATGTTCTTCTTCATTATATGTTGGGATTATAATACTTACTTCCATTAAACCCCCTCAAATTATTATTTATTATAGTTAGTATATATTTTATTTTTTATTAAATAATTGTTTTATTATATTCAATAAATATATTAAATTGGTTTTAATATATAATAATAGTAATTCTAAACTTTTTAATAAAAAAATTATAAAAGTTTTGTAAATACCATTAATATAAACTATTTAAACTGTGTATCTTTAAACTATGTATCTTTAAACTATGTATCTTCCTCTTTTTTGAATTTCAATCATTTTATTATTTATATTATTAATATTGTCCTTTGTTTTAATAAAATAACCATTTAAAAAAATATCAAACAATCCTTTATCAACAAAATCATCAATACTCTTTAAAGATTTCTTAAAAACCATAATATCTGTGATTTTATCTTCTAAAAGATCTGAAAATTTACCTAATCCAAAATCTATCAAGATTGGATTAAAATTCTCGTCTAAAAATATATTTGAACTTGTAAGATCTCCGTGTACAATATTACCGTTATGTAAAATAGCTATTGCTTCACCAATATTTTTAAAAATAATAGATAACCTTTTAGAAGATTTGAAATCCGTAAAAGTCTTGTTTAAATCGTTTAAAACATCTTTAAGAAGAGTATCCTCAAGATGTTCCATCACAATACTTTTATTTTCTAAGTCTATATCATACAGTATTGGTGTTCTTATTCCTAAAGTTTTAGTATAAGAAAGTAGTTTAGCCTCATTTTTAGTTCTTTTCTCCCTAAGCTTATTATCCAATTCCTCTATTCTATAAGATTTAGCTATTCTATTCTTTTTAATAGCTATTTCATCCATCCAATGACTTGAATAGATATTTGCTTCTGCACCCTTATTTAATATGTCCTTTGGAATCTTTAAAAAAGAAGATTTTTGCCTAACCCACGGAGCATTAACTTCATCACTCCTATATTTTGGAATAACACTTGTTGAAGATAAATCCACTGCTCCAAAATGAGTATACATTAGAATTCCAAGCCATGCAATCATTGCTCCATTATCTCCGCACAACCTCATCTCTGGAATGTAAAAATTAGTATAATGTTCACAAGCCATTGTAGATAACATTTCACTAAGTCGTTTGTTTGCTGCAACACCACCACAAACCATTAATTCATCATTTTTCGTATTGGAAAGTCCTCTTTCTGCAACCTCAACAAGCATTGAAAAAGCTGTTTCTTGTAAGCTATAACAAATATCTTCAATATTAAATCCTTTCTGAAAACTACGAACAGCTGCACTTAACAATCCTGAAAATGAAAAGTCCATACCTTTAACCGTATAAGGTAATTCCATGTAATTTCCTTTCTTAGCTAATTTCTCAATGATTGGTCCTGCAGGGTGTTTTAATCCTATTTCACGTCCAAAATGGTCAAAACAATTTCCAATAGCTATATCTAATGTTTCTCCAAAAATCCTGTATTTTTCTGATTCAAAACCTATTAATTGACTATTCCCTCCACTAACATAAAGGGTAAGAGGATTTATTGCTCCAGTGTCTAATTTACCTATTTCTATATGCCCAACACAATGATTAACACCAACAATCGGAATATTTAATCCTAATGAGAGCGTTCGTGCTGATGTCGCAACAGTTCTAAGGGCAGGACCAAGACCAGGACCAATAGAAAAAGATATTAAATCTACCTCATTTAAAGATATATGACTTTCCTCAGTCACTTGATTTACCAATTTAGGAATCCAATAGCTATGATGTTCACTTGCTTCTCTTGGATGAATACCTCCTTTTTCAGGAAGCATCGGTTTTCCAGCGATTCCTAATATTTTTCCATCACTATCAACAATTCCAATTCCTGTTTTCTCAGCAGTTCCTTCAATTCCTAAACAAATCAATTAAGCACCCTTAAATCATATTTATAATAATATAATGACATATCCATAAATTAATATGTTATTCAATTTTTGAATATTTAGATCTTAAATTCATAGAAAATGTTAAAACATAAGAATGAGTAGGTAACACTTGTACGAGATATTATTTTGCATGAGAATTATGTGTTATTATAAGATGTAATAAAAAATATATGGATTATATAATATAATGGAAAATTATTATAACAATTAAAAATATTGATTAAAAGACAAATTAAATTGTGATGAAACAATTTAATTTTAATTTAAGATTAAGAACTATTAAAATAAATATAATATTATATATTCTACTTTTTACGATTTTATTGTTAATAATATACTTTATTGACTATATTATTAATAATAAATTTACAATAAATTAATATACAAAAAAATAAAAAAAATGTAAATAATCTTTAAATCACTTTATTTAAAAAAATGAATTATAAAGATTAATTCAAATCTAATTATAGTCATTATGGTTATGTTTGTAAACTATTAATTTAATTATATCTTATAAAATATCTTTAAATTAAATTTAAATAATGTATATTAATTATTAAAAGTTTTACAATTTTATAAAATTTTCAAAAATGACTATAATTTAAATATATTAAATATTTTAATCTCCAAGATATTAGTAATCAAGATCTCTCAAACTTATTTTATAAGTTCCTAAACTACCTCCAAAGTTTCCAGCATCAATAGCTGAAACACCATCAATAGAACAAGCAGCCTTAATACCTTCAGTCATTGCTTTTTTAACAGAGACTTCATCCACTCCATCAATAACTATCTCATAAATTCCATTAACATTAGTATCAATTTCAGTTTCCTTAACCTCTTCTTTTAAACTAACACACATTTTTTCGTTTGTAGAAGCATTCAAAAAATTATATTCATTGCAACCCACTTTAGAACCAGAAGCAACAACACCACCAGGGAATGGTGTAATAGTACCAGGAACATTGGTAATAGCATCAACAGCAACTTGAGCACCTATAAGAGCGGACATCCTACTATCACCCATTACAAAAAAGTTTCCTCCAGCAACACCATCTTTAATACCAAATTCTGACTCTACCAAAAAGTCTCCAGACATTATAGGTATGGAATGCATCTTTCTTCCATCTATTTCTAATTCTTTTTCATATCCATCGCCAAAAAATTTTAGTTTAAACCCAACTTTAAGAAGTTCATCTTCATTATCAAGTGCATTGAAAACAGCTGTTGTAGGTGCGGTTAATATGCCCATTCCAATTCTTTCTAAAAGTTCATGTTCTAACTTTTTTTTTCCTGAGTTACAAATCATCATTGTAAAACCTGGTCTTCCATCAGGAGTATCTAATGGAGACACATAACCATCAATTCCAGCTTCAGCTGGACATCCAATTACAGATGTTGCATAGCCAGTTGCTTCAGTTACTGCAGTTAAAGCTAATTTTTTCGTTGCAGCAGTTACAAGTAATCTTGAAACTTTAATTCCAAATGCTTCAGCATAATTATCTTTTATTTCTACACCTTTAATTTCCATAAATTCACCATTTTTATTAATTTACTAATCTATGATTTAAAATTATTATATATCAAAATAGTTTTTAATTTAATTATAATATTAATTTTTCTATTTATTTTTTATATTCAACTTTTGGAAGTTTTTTTATTAATAGTCATTTTTGAAAATTTTATAAAATTATAAAACTTTTAATAATTAATATACATTATTTAAATTTAATTTAAAGATATTTTATAAGATATAATTAAATTAATAATTTATAAACATAACCATAATGACTATATTAATTATTTACAATATTCAATTAAATAAATTATAGCATTAAATTAAATATAGTCTTTGTATAATTGACTCAATGAATTTTTATATAATTCTTTATCATTAAAAATATCGCTTTAAATATATAATATTGTTTAATGATTAAATAATTAAAAGTTGATTATATAATGAGATTATATTATCTAATTAAATAAGATTTAAAATAATAAAATAATTCTTACATATATTAAAAGGTTAATCACTTAAAAAAATTATCAATAAATATATTATAAATTCATTATAAACTTTAAATTCATTATAAAACTTGTTCAGATGTTAAGTATAAATACTATGAAATTTAAATATTCTATTTGATTTTTATTCAATTTGCCTTGGTAGTGTAGTCTGGATAACATGTAGGATTGCGGATCCTATTCCCTGGGTTCAAATCCCAGTCAGGGCATATTATTTATATTCGTATACACTGAAAATCAAAGAGTATAGTGCCTATTCATATTTTTACTAATTCTACATAAATAACAATACTGAATTTAATATAGACACGTTATAATTGTAATGAATGGTATTTATATTTCGTTGTTATTCATTAATTACAAAGATGTATGATTATGTTAAATGTTAATACATATTTGACTTCCAATGAAGGTATTGGAGGAACAATAAGAAACAAATATGAAGACTTTTATGTTGAAGAAATTCCTCTTTATAAACCAACTGGTGATGGTTCTAACCTTTGGATTTTCATTGATAAAATAGGAAGAACAACTCTTGATGTCTTATTAGATATTTCAAGAGAACTACATATTAGTAGAAAAAGAATGGGTTTTGCAGGGATGAAGGATAAAAAAGCCCATACCCGTCAATGGATATGTGTAAGTAATATAAATTCATCTGATGAAGAAAAAGAAGTTCTTGAGTTAAATAATAAAATACATAATACTAAATTTTTAGATGTTAAAAGAAATCAGAAAAAGCTAAGATTAGGACAGCTAGTTGGAAACAAGTTTAGAATATTAATCAGAGATCTTGATAATATTGAAAAATCATGTACTATTGCAAAAGAGGTTTTAAGTAAATTGGAGTTATTAGGTGTTCCAAATTATTATGGGTGGCAAAGATTTGGAAAACCTCGAACAAACACACATTTGGTTGGCAGAGCTTTGGTTTTAAATGATTTAAAAGAAGCTGTAAGGCTATACATAGGAGATCCACAGGAAAATGAAGATAAAAGAGTGTTTGAAGCAAGAAATGAATACGAAGCGAACAACCTTGAAAAATCACTCAACTTATTCCCATCAAAAATGAGATACGAAAGAATAATGCTTAAAGAACTTATAAAAGATAAAAGAAAAAAGGACAAAAACAGTTTAGAATTGGATGATACTTCATATAAAAAAGCTATTTTCTCATTACCAAAACCTCTCCAAAGAATGTTTGTTCATGCTTATCAATCAGCTTTGTTTAATAAAATTGTGAGTGAAAGGATAAAATTAGGGATTAATAACTATATAGATGGTGATATTGTTGTTGATAATGATGAACACTTAATTCATAATAAACAAAGTGAAGAGTTGAATGATTTAATAAAAAATTTTAAGGCAAATCCAACAGCCCCTCTCTATGGTAGTAAGGTCCCAATTAGTGAAAAAAAGGTTGGAGAGATTGAAAAAAAGGTTTTAAAAGATGAAAATTTGAACAAAGAAGATTTTTTAACTAAAAAAACTCCTAAATTAGGGTCTTTTGGTATTAGAAGAAGTATTAGATTTAATGTTTGGGATTCAACGATTACTTCAACTAATGATGGTCTTATTGTTGAGTTTTCAATTGACAAAGGATCTTATGCTACCGCAGTTCTTAGGGAGATTATGAAAAAAGATGTTATTTAGTTCATTGATTATTTATATGTTAATTATACAATATTTATATTGCTAATGTTTGTTGTTACTGTTTTTTTTTTTTTAGTATTGCTATTTGAAATAAAATTTCACATGATTTATGTGGATTTATTATTTTTTTAAAATGTTATATATAATCGTTTATAAGCAAAAAATGAGTATTTAATTATTATATTATATATAAATATTATGATAAAGAGGAAATTATTAGATAGAAATAACAATGAATAGTGTTTTAATGATAATTAAATCTAAACCTATTTCAAAGGGTAAGGGTAAAGGTAAGTTACTTATTAGTAATAAGCCCCTTAGTTTTTTAGGTGGAGTGGATCCTAAAACTGGTGAGGTTGTTGATAGAAATCATGATCTCAATGGAGAGAATATTAAGGATAGAGTTCTTTTTATTCCAGGTGGAAAAGGTTCTACCGTTGGTTCTTATGTTATTTTTCAGTTAAAAAAGAATAGTGTTGCTCCTAAGGCTATAATATGTATTAATGCGGAGCCAATAATAGCTACTGGGGCTATAATGTCTAATATTCCTATGGTTGATAGACCAGAGAGTGTAGATAAGTTGTTAGATAGTTTGGAAGTTGAAGTTGATGGAAGTATAGGTGAAATTGAAGTTTTTTTGTAGTTTAATATTTAATAAATTCAGTGAAGTAGTATATAATAAAATACTATGATTACAGTAAGAGATGTATTTCATCTGAAACGAAAAAAATGTACATTTATGGAATCGAGAGGTACATTTCATCTGTAACATTTAATCGTTACATTTTACTTGGTAATTTTTTTCCTGTTTTTGGTTTATGTATGAGATTTATTACACTTGAAGTTCACCTCTATACTCAAAATTTTACACTTGAAATTGACCTCTTAAAATTATTTTCACAATATTTTTTATACTGATTTTCTTTACACTTGAAATATATCTCTCACTATTCTTTAATATTTTTGAATGAGTTTTGTACTTGAAATTACCCTTTAAATTTATTAGTTTTCAGCGGTTATATTCATTTTATTTTTATCTTTTATGGAAAGTTTTATCTTATTAAACATTTTTCAATTTTAATGATTTATCTTAATGAAATTTCATTATTTTTATATCTATAAGTCTAAATTTGTTATTTAATTGTTTAATTGCAAATTATTTAATTATATTTATTAATAATTTTTATGAAATTTAGTATTTTATTTTGAAGACAGGAAAAATATTTAATCTTAGTGAATATTTATAAAATTCATTTATTTTTGTTTTTATACACTGTAATTAATAATTACTTTAATATTAATAAAATATTTTTTTTTAATAAAAACATTTATAAGATATAATTTAAATAAAATACATTTGAAATATAACTTTTAGTTTTAGTCAACATTTAAAAGAATTTTTACAATTGAAATTCAACCTTAATTATATCATTTATTATACAATTTTTGATGTATGAATAGATTTTTTGAGTGTATAATTAAGAAATATATGAATAAATTAATGCTGTCAATTTAATAAATTTTATTAAAAATTTGTTTGTTATTAAATCTTTTAAATTATAAGAATATTAACTTAAATTTTTAAAATTTAGAAGAACCTTTTAAAACGGAGACTTCGTTTCCTAAGTTTCTCACTTCGTTCGAAACAAAGGTTCATCAAAACTTATTTATCCATTTTTAAAGAATTATTTTACTATTTAGAAGAAACTTTTAGAAAACGGAAACTTCGTTTCCTAAGTTTCTCATTTCATTCGAAACAAAAGTTTCATCAAAATTTTTCTAAATTTCAAAATCTTCGATTTTTTACTATTTAGAAATTAAATCTTAAGTTCACAGCATTGATGAACAAATAATATTTATAAACAAATAATTATTGTTATAGTGATTACATGGAGAATATTTTTAAGGATATGGATAATGAATCTCTTATTTTTAAGGATAAGAGTTTTCTTGATCATAAGTTTTTACCAGAATCTTTACCTCATAGAAATGAACAAATAAAATTGATTGCAAAATATTGGAGTGAAACACTAAAAAATAAACCACCATCTGATATTACTGTTTATGGAAAAACAGGAACAGGTAAAACTGCTGCAGTAAAATTTGCAAAACAACAGTTACTTGATTATATTGAGGATAAAGATGTTTTAATTAGAATTGAATATATAAGATGCACAGATTATAATACTGAATATCAAGTAATTGTAAGGTTAGCTCAACAGTTAGGACTTGATGTTCCTTGGAGAGGATGGACAAAAGCTGAAGTTTTAAATGTCTTTAAGAGAGTATTTAAAAATAAAATTCAAAAAAATATTATTTTAATAGTAATACTTGATGAAATAGATATTTTACTTCAAAAAGATGGAGATGGAATTCTTTATACATTAACAAGAACTGATAATGTTTCAGTTTTATCTATTAGTAATTATGTTGAATTTAAAAAATTTATCACTCCAAGAGTTACGAGTAGTTTAAGAGATAAAGAGATAGTGTTTCCTCCGTATAATGCACTTCAACTTGAAGATATTTTAAATGAAAGAGCAAAAATGTCTTTTAAAATTAATATTGATGAAAAAGTTATTAAGCTGTGTGCAGCCTTAGCAGCTAAAGATGAGGGAGATGCAAGATATGCACTTGATCTTTTAAGAACAGCTGGTGAGATTGCTGATGAAAAAGGTGGTTCAAATGTTTTTGAAGAGGATATTAGACAGGCAAAGGAAAGAATAGAACATAACATCACAACAGACATTATTTTAACTTTACCGACTCAACAACAAAGAGTTTTAGAATCTATTTTGCATCTTACAAAGTTAAATGAGGAAATCAGTTCAGGTAAACTTTATGAAGAGTATAAAAAGATTTCTACTGGAGATTCCTTAACTTACAGAAGAGTTTTTGATATTATTAGTCAATTAGAAATGCTGGGGATTATTTCTACAAGCACTATTTCTCGTGGAAGAGGTAAAGGAAGAACTAATATAATTTCTCTTCAATGTGATACAGTACTCTTAGAAGATACTTTATTTTCTTTTTGATGAATAATTTAACTGAAGAATTCATTAAAGGTTTTGTTTAATTTTTAAAAATAATTTATTTCCTTATTAAATAATTTAAGACTAATTATACTAAAAAATATATTTATTCAATTAAACAAAATAATATTATATTTATTTAAAACTTTCATCACTTAAAAATTAATCAACTTTAAGAATAATTTTTAATAAAAATTGATAAAATAATATAAAGAAATGATAAAAACTTCAAATTCCTTAATTGATTTTACCTTAACATTATTATTTCACATTTAGATGTTTCATATTTTGGGAAATGAATGAATATTAATACTAATTAGAATATTAATCAATTGATTCATCTTCATCAAGAGCCAATCTCATATTATCTGGATCTTGAGGTAAGTGTTCTAAGAAGTCTTCAGTAGATCTTCTAACATCGTTTGATCCAATAATATATCTTCCTACAACAAGGATATCGGCTCCACTATCTTTTGCTTCGTTAATTTTTTGAGGGGTTATTCCTCCTGCTACAGCTACAAGACCATTATCAATTATTTTCTTAAGGTTTTTAATGTTTCCCCACTCACTGTTGTCTTCAGCTTTTTCTCCTTTTTCAGCTTTTGAGGTTTCAAGATCCACATTTCTGTGTAAAAGAACTATATTTGGCTTTAAATTATCTTTAATTTCTGTTAATTTTTTTGTGATATTTCTAACATTCATCATATCAAGTATAGAATATATTCCTTGTTTTTGTGCTTCGTGGATAGCTTTTTCAATGGATTCAATTGTTCCAAGACCAGAAATACATACAGCATCAGCTGTTTCGTTGGCAGCCATTGCAACTTCTACTCTTCCAACATCTAAGGTTTTTAAATCAGCTATTATAAATGCATCAGGTTTTAATTCTCTTATTTTGCTTACTACACCAACACCAAGCTTTTTAATTAATGGTGTTCCTGCTTCGATTAGTATTCTTTCTCTGTCTGGAATTGAATTTATTATTTTCTCCATTGATTTAAGGTTGTCTAAATCTAAAGCTATTTGTAAATATGGTGGACTCCATAGTCTGTTTACTTTGAATCCCATTATTGGGTGGGTTCCGCGATCTTTTTCGTTTAATACTTTTTCAATGGATGGATATTCAGTCATAGCTCTTTTAATAGCTAATTTGGTAGCACCATAATTGTATTGGTATATTTTTCTATAATTTTCAGCACTGGGATCTATAAATACACTTACAAGTAAAACTAAATCTTCGGCTTTATCCTTTGGAATTATTCCTTCTTCAACAGAATCTGCAACTGCTCTTCCAACGGCTGTTTGTGCAGGACCAAATATTTTACTTGCATCTTTGAGATTTCCAATTGTTACTTTAGGAATAATTAATGTAGATGGTTTTGTCATTAAATTAGGTCTAATAACAGAAAGTAGTGGTGTATGTCCAATAGATAGTTGACTTATACTATTTACAAAAGCATTACCTACTTGACCTTCTTTATCACCTATCACTAAGTCTATATGAGCTAACTCACTCCTTTCTCCAATCAATGCTTCTCCAATTTTATACATAATTTTATTCTCCTTTTAGGTGTAAATTTAATTTTATATATTTTCACATATATTTTAAAACAAAATTTTCTCTTAAAATATTTTATATTAATAATTTATATTTATTTCTTTTAGTATATATAATATAACAAGATGAATATGGAATTGCTAAAAGACCTTAAAACAGATTTTAACTAAGTTTATTCACTGAAAATTTATCCTATCTGAGAGATTTTTAGGTAATGTTAATCTTCTAAATGGCAAATGTTTAGATTGTGATTTAACTTCTTTAATCAGTTCATTTACATCCATAATCTTTTTTTCACCAGTAGAACGAATAGAAACAGTGATTTCATTGGTTTCAATTTCTTTATCTCCAATTACTATTGCGTATGGTATCCATTCTTTGGAAGCATTTCTTATTTTTTTGCCAATTCTATCTTCCTTATTATCTATATCAACACGGATGTCATTTTCATATATTTTATTAAATAGCTTATTTGAGAATTCAAGGTGTTTTTCACCAATTGGAATTATTCTAACTTGAGTAGGCGATAACCAAACAGGAAACATAGGTGGGATTTCGTTTTTTTCAATGGCTATTTTTTCAAGTAGACTACATATAACTCTTTCTATACTCCCAGTTGGACTACAATGTAAAATTATTGGATGATGTTCCTTTTCATCTTTTCCTAAGTAATCAATTTCAAATCTTTTACCACTTTCAACATCAATTTGGACTGTTGGATTTTCAATAGGTCTTCCTAATGCGTCAATAGCTGCAAAATCTATTTTACAAACCCAATAATGTTTTCTCTTTGGGATCAATTCTAAAATAACAGGTTTCCCTATTTTATCAGCTATTTCATACATCCATTCTTTATTTTCATCATAGAATTCTTTTGAGGCTCTAAAAATTATTTCGTAGTTAACATTAAGATCCACTCCAGTTTGAAGACAAATTTTTACTTGGTTTTCAAACTCTTTTAAGGTTTGTTTCATATCACTACATGCTGTATGCCAATCAGGCATAGTGAATCCTCTTAAACGTTTAAGACCAATGACTTCTCCCCTTTTTTCAAATCTAAAACTGTATGTAGATAATTCATAGACTTTCGCAGGAAGATTTTTCCAGGTTAAAAAAGAATTTTTTAGCAGTCTAAATGCTCCAAAACAACATGCGAATCTAAGCATCAATTCTTTTTTTGTTTGAATTTTGTATTGTCTTTCACCAAATTTTTCTGCATGTTCTTTTATTACCTCATTTGATAAGTCGTACATAACTGGTGTTTCGATTGGCATCGCACCGTTTTCAACCACTAAATTATTCACATAATCAGATATTAAATCTCTAATTAACTTACCTTTTGGAAACCATTTTAAATGACCAACATCAGCAGCACTTTCATAATCACACAATTCTTTTTCTCTCATTAATTTCACATGAGGTGGTTCTTCACCAGTGGATTTTGTGTTTCCAAGTTCATACTCCATAAGGTTTTCAAGGTCTTTATTAGAGAACTTATATTCTTCTGGAGCTGTTAGTTTACCATTGGATTCAAGGATCAGAAATTGTGGTTTTTCTTTTATTAATTCTTCGTTTTTAACATTATCAACTCCGACTGTTCTTGATAATTCAGATAATGGATGTCCTTTACATGAAAGTTCAAAAGATTTGTACCAACCAAATGGTACTCTGTAAATATCATAATTTTCCTTTTTAAACTTATCTTCAATTTTTTTGAGTACTTCAATGGCTATTTTAGGAGAACTTAATGAGGAAGATAAATGAGCATAAGGATAAAGGATGATGTTATTTGCTTTTACTTTTTCATAAATCTCTTTTATTTCATTAAACACATTTTCTACAACATTTTCAATATTTTTTTCGTCTTCTTTTTCAACAGCAGAAAATACAACTAAAGATTCTTCAAAAAAACCATCTTTTTTGGTTTCTTCAATCTCTTCAGCAATTTTAGTTTTGTTTTTGATTTGATATTTTAGATAATCTGAATGGATAAACAATATTCGCATTAAATCACTCCATAATAATCCCATAATATATGATAATGTATTGTAACATTATTTTAAGTTCACCTATATCTATTTATTAAGTTATGTGAATTTTTATTTGAATTATCTTTTTATATGTGAATTTGTTTTTTTATACAACTACTCCAAATAACTTTTTGTAAATTGATATGATATAAAAAAATTAGTAACTTAGCCTTAAAAATATAAATTAATTATAAATAAATAATAAGTTTATTTTATTAAACTAATTTAATAAGATTATTTATAAAAAAATATTATATTTTAAATAATTAAATGAAATTTAAAAATTTTAATCAAGTTTAAAAAATTAACATAGTTATATTCTTAATTTACTGAAAATCGAAGATTTTCATAATTACAAAAATCAAAATTCTTGGCAATAATCAAAATTCAAAATAATATTTTAATTTAACAAAACACTAATAATATTATTAATTCTTTATTTATATTAAACAATGATATAAATAAAAGCCTAAAATAGTGATTAAATTAATTCTAAGTTCAATTTTTATCAAGTATATAATGTGATATTCTTTCGGATATTAAAATAGTGGAAGATATACTTAATATTAATATCCAATCAAATATTTCAAGATTTGTTGTTTTAAATATTTCTTGTAAAAATGGTGTATATATGATTAGTAAGTGTAATAAAGATGTTAGTAAAATAGCTATCCAAAATATATTATTTCTTTCATTTGAATTAGATCTACTGTTAATAGCATTAAATATTTGATAGACAACGAAAACAGTAAATGCCATAGTCATAGCTATTTTTTCCCCTCTTTGAGAGTTTAGTTCATAAATAAATAAGAGCAAAGTTCCTATTGTCATCACAGTTCCAGATATAACCACTTTCATCAGTGTATTTTTTGATAAAATATCTCCTTTTCCAGGTTTTCTAGTCATTATATCTCGTTCAGGACCTTCCATACCTAAAGTTTGAGCTGGAGGTCCATCCATCATAATGTTAATCCATAAAATTTGAACAGGATTAAATGGAACTGGTAAATTTAAAATTGAAGATGATATAATGGTTAAAATAGCTGCAATATTCGTGGAAATTTGGAACTTTACAAATCTTTTAATGTTATCAAATATTTTTCTTCCTTCTTCAATAGCTTTGATAATTGTTGCAAAATTATCATCTTGAATTATCATATCAGCGGATTCTTTGGAAACATCAGTTCCACTACCCATTCCTAGACCAATAGAAGCTTTTTTAAGTGCAGGAGCATCATTAACACCATCTCCAGTCATTGCAACAATGTTTCCATGATTTTGCAGTGCTTCGACTATTCTAACTTTTTGCTCAGGAAAGACTCGTGCATAAACCTCCACATCTTCCACAATACTCTTAAATTCTTCATCAGAAAGCTCATCAAGGTCTTGACCAGTTAAAACTTTACCTTTATTTAAAATACCAATTTCTCTCGCAATAGATGAAGCTGTGGACTGATGATCTCCTGTAATCATCACAACTTTTATTCCAGATGTTTTACAGGATGCAACAGCATTTTTTGCTTCTTCTCTTGGAGGATCCATCATCCCAACTAAACCAACAAATATTAATCCAGATTCAACAATTTCAGTATTATCAAGGTTGAAATTATCATCAACTTCTCTGTAAGCAAAACCTAAAACTCTAAGAGCAGAATCAGTCATTTCTTTAATTTCATCAGTAATTTTTTTCCTTTTCTCAGCATCTAATGTTTCTATAGTCCCATTGTTGTCAATGAATTCAGATTTCTCTAAGATAATTTCTGGTGCACCTTTAGTAGTGATATAAAATTTTTTTCCTGCTTTTTGAACGGTTGTCATTCTTTTTCTTATACTATCTAATGGATATTCTTTTATGCGAGGATAGTTTTCTTCAAAATCCAATTTTTCATATCCATTTTTTAATCCATAATTTAATACAGCCACATCAGTAGGATCACCAATGTCTTCACAGCATTTAATACTTGCATTGTTACATAAAATAGCTATTTCATAAGATTTTTTAGTATTCGTAACTTTAGTATCCTTAACCTCCATTCTATTCAGAGTTAGTGTACCTGTTTTATCAGTGCAGACAACTGTACATGAACCAAGAGTTTCAACAGCCAATAATTTTTTTACAATTGCATTTGATTTAGCCATTCTTTGCATACCTAATGCTAAAGTCAAAGTCAAAGTAGCTGGGAGACCTTCAGGAATAGCTGCAACTGCAAGAGAAACAGCTATCATAAATGTTCCAACAATTGAACTTCCTTTTAAAAATTGAAGAACAAAAACAATAACACACACAACAATAGCTATTAAACCAAGAGTTTTACTTAAGGAACTTATTTTCTTCTGAAGTGGAGTATCTTTGTCTTTTTCACTTATCATTTGAGCAATTTTTCCAATTGATGTGTTCATTCCAATAGCTATTACAATTCCAGTCCCACGACCAGATATAACATTAGAATCCATATAAGCTATTGTTCTTCTTATGTTTTCATCATGAGAGTCTTTATCAATGTTCAATAAATCAACATCGTCAGAACTCTTTGTTACATGGAAAGATTCACCAGTTAAGGATGATTCATCTATTTTCAAATCAGAAGAATCAACAATAATTAAATCAGCAGGAATTTTGTCTCCTTCTTCAACAATAACTATATCACCAATTGTTAGTTGGGTTCCATTGACTTTTTGGACTTGACCATTCCTTTTGACAATTGCATCTGTTGTTATAAGAGACTTTAATTTTTCAATAGCTTTTTCAGACTTATACTCTTGTATAAAACCAATACTCCCATTTAAAAGAACAACGATTAAAATCACCATTGAATCAATAATGTCTCCAATGAAAAATGCTGCAATAGCAGCAATTATAAGAAGAAGTATAAGTATGTCCATAAACTGCATTAAAAAAATTTTTAAATATGAATCTTTTTCACCTTCAGTCAGTTCATTGTTGCCGTACTTTTTAAGCCGTTTTGTTACTTCTAAGCTGGCTAATCCATCTTCACAACTTTCATATTTTTTATAAACTCTTTTTAAATCATTCATTAATTTCAAACCTTTATTTTGCATCTCTTTAAAGTTTTTTATATTTTAGAGATTGAGTATAACCTTAGTAATCTTATTTATTTGTTTAATTAATTTTTTATAATAGATGAGTCTGTCTAACAATTCTGATTCGCTGAACAAAAATTTAATTTATAGATTTTTATTGAAAATTATTTAAATTATTTTAAATATTTAAAAATTATTCAGAGACTATAAAAAGTGTGGAGTTTTTCATGAAAATCCATGCTTTATATATATAAAGAAACCATGAAAATTGAAAAACCTCATTAGGAATAATAACTAAAGTTAAGAGTATTATTGTAATTTTGTTGACAGTTACTAAAGATAATAAAAAATGTATAATAGATTGCATAGAACTCAAATCAAAGATTGCAACAGTAGGGAATTCGAAATAATTAATAGCTAAAATTAAAAACAAAGGACTATATGCACTAAAAAATAACATTAGCTTTGGTAAATGAAATTTAACTTGTTTAATTATTAGTACCATAATCTAATCACCAATTTACTAAATATTTTCCTCAATAATCTTAATTTCTTCATCAGTTAAATCATACAATTTATAAACAAGATTATTTATGTCATCCTCTAAACTATCAATCTCTTCTTTTAATTCAATATTATCAAAATTATCCTCATAAAACCTTTCAAAGTCAATATTTTGGAAACCAAATTGATAAAGGGTTGCTGTTCTTCAATAGAAGCATCTTTAATATAAATTTCAGATAAAGGAGTTTGATATAATTCTAAATTGTTCCCTTTTCGTTTTCCTTTATAATAAAACCAACAATAATATAATTTTGAATTAATTAATGCTAAGGCATATTTTAAATCAATATTAGATGGATTTTTTTTATCAATGATAAAATACACATCTGATGAAGCATAAAAATCGTTTTCATTATATGAAAAATCATTTCGTTTGCTCCTTTGAGGAATAATTATCTTATTTGAAGTAAAAATCCTTTTTTCACGAGGTCTAACTATAGAATACCATATTTCACTATCATTTTTTCTTATTGATTCAATTAAAGGTTTAAATTTTAACAGATGATTTTTAATAAATGGGTATTCGTCAATCCTATCTTTTTTTTGCACATATAAACAATATTTATCAGTTGATGGTACACTATAATATCGTTTAATGTCAGAATTTTTAAAGAGAGGTTTAACTAATTTTTTTTCATATGGTGGAACATTATTATAAAATTCTTGAGAAACAATAAACACATCTTCTTTTAAACTATAAATATTATCAATTTGAAAATCACCTTTATTTATTTTTTTTAAATGAGCATTACTTACTTTATCAATACCAGTTCTTAAACCAGTTTTAACATCTAATTTATCAGTTATTTGAACTCCTTTTTCTTTAACCTTATTTAATATGCACAATATAGAATCATTTTTGAAATTTCCAGTTAATGAATCTCCTGAACCCATAACCCTAATATAATTAGATTTTCCCTCAAATAAACCTTCTTGTGGAATATTGAAATATTCTGTCTTATTATCCTTACCCCATAATATTTTTTCGAGCATATTCGAATTAGAATCACCCTTTCTATGAGTAATAAATGTATTTGCCAAAATATGTTTGTCTTGAATTTTTTGTAAAATAGATATAATGTTATGTTGTCCTTTGGCACTTTCAAATAATCTTAATTCATTGAAATTTAATAATTCCAATATTGATGTCCTTTTTTTAAAATCCGTCCTTAAATTAAATGCACCATTAGCTGTTATAAAATAATTAGTGGTTATTAAAGCAATTAAACCTTCACTTTTACAAATATCAATAGATTTATGATAAAAATAGTAAAATAAATCCACAGTTTCCATACTTTCACTATATTTTTTACCCCAATTTGTAGATCGAATCCTTTTTATGTCATTATTATCTTTTTGACCAACATAAGGAGGGTTACCAATGATTATATCAAATCCAGGATTGTCTCCTTGGAAAATTTCAAAGAAATATAATTCCCATAGGAAGAAAGGTTTAGAATTTGCTCTTTTATATTCTTCCAACTTATTAATGCTTTTTTCATTCCTCATTTCTTTTAAAGTCTGTTCTATTAAACTCCATTCTTTTTCATCAATTTCTTTTTTTAGCTTCCGTTTATTATTTGGATTTTCTGCATTGAAAAATTTCTTTTGTAATCTTCTTAAATCATCCAACACTGACTGAGATTCTTTATGAAACCTATCAAGACTGGTTTGAGCTTCAACACCTTTTAGTAAAGTTTTATCAAATAGCTCCACACCTTCAAACTCTTCGATTAAGCTATTTCCACACATTAGCTTATGATCTAAATTGGGTAGTGGTCTTATTTCCTCTACAGATTCTTCATCAACAATTAATGATAACCAAAATCTTAACTTTGCAACATCCAATGCAAAATATTCAATATCTACTCCATAAAGAGAATTTTCAATTATATCTCTTTTTAACTCATAATTATTTATTTCTTGTTTTCCTTTCAATAAAAGAAGAATTGTTTTAGCATTTACTAATTCATTCATCATTCCCACTGGAAATGCTCCTGAACTTACTGCTGGATCAACTACTTTAACATCATTTAACAGTTTAAATAAGATTTCAGAATGTTCATTTAATATTTCCAAAGTATTTCCAACAAATTTCTTTCTAACTCCTTTTTCCATTTCTTCTTGTTGTCTAATAATTGTATCAACTAATTTGTAACCTTTCTCAATGAATTCATTTATTGTATCTTCTGGAACTTCACTATTATTTTTTAAATAATTTATCAAAGTCTTCTGGCAAATATAGTGGACAATTTCCCTTGGAGTGTAAAAAGCTCCTTTTGCTTTCCTATCTCCAGATTCTAAGAGATTCTCAAAAACTTTTCCTAACATTTCAGGATCAACAGCTACCTCTTTTTCTAAGGGTTCATCTTCTTTTACTGTAAAGTTGAATCTTTTAAATGTTTTTATTATTTCCTCAAATGTCTTTTCATCTAACTTAATATGAGCTTTTATCCAGTCATAGTCCTTTATTGTATCAAAAAGTCCACCATTTAAAAATGGAATCTTACAATCTAAATCTTCATAGTAATCCCTATCTCTTTGAATATTTAAAGCTTTATAGAACAATGGTTCTAATATTCCATCGAAAAAATTATCATTCAAACCTTTGTTAGATTTATAATTATCATATATTTCTTCAAAAAACTTTTTTGAGCCAGTACCATATTCCTTTTCATAATTAACTCCAAGCCATCCTTTTTTCTGTAAAAAATATATAAAAACTATTTGACCTAATAACTTCTTTGCAAAATCAGAAGTTTCAATGTTTTTATCTTCAAATTCAGCTTGAACATCTTCATCTACATTAACAACATCATCTAATGATTTTTTTAGATTATTGAACAATATATTATACTTTTCAAAGAATTCATTTGTGACTTTCTCTACACTGAAAATATCGTACATCTGTTCTATTGTGATTGTTTGAGTCTCATCTATTAAATATCCTAAAAATCTACTTTTACATGAGTGATTAGGTTCTTGTGGACCAATTAAATAAGAATATCTCTTTGCAGAGGAAAATTTTTTCTTTGTTTCAAAAGATTCTGTATCTATTTCATAATCGACTTTAACAAATGAAAATCTCCAATCATCTTGTTCATCATTATAAAATGCTACAAGAGCGGAATCTCTTTTATATTGATCTAATAATCTTCCAATTAAATTTCTTTGCATTACTCGTGATCTATCTCTTGATGTTTTTTTTTTAAGTTTTACAACATAAAATGCTATATTTTCACGATTTTCTTGATTAAAATGTAAACCTAAAAAGTTTACAGACTCTATATACTCATTGTATTCCTTTCTTAAATGAATATTCACATCTTTTAGTTCAAATCCATTGAAAAGCTCTGATAAAAATTCTTCAAATTTGTTTTGATTAAATTTTTTGTCAAATAACTCATCTAAAAGTATTGTTGCATTTTTTCTATCCATCTAATCACCCTTTAATTAAATACTCAGACAATATTATCTCTTCTGG